>JANYCG010000082.1 GCA_025360385.1 Burkholderiales bacterium
GCCCAGCGGATGCACCGCCAGCAGCTCAGGTGGCGCCAGCCGGGTTTGCGCGTTGCGCTGGTAGTGCTTGATCTCATACGGCACGCCCAACTCTTCCAGCAGCCATAACACGCGCTGCGAGCGGGAATCATTCAGGTGGTGGACAACAATCATCGGCATCTTTCAAAAGTTGATGCCAGCATACCGCAGACCGGGCGAATTCGCTCGACACGGGTGAACTGGCTTTTGGCTTATAAACGGGGCAGTTATTCTCGAACCGTACGTCCAACCAAGGAAACACCATGTCATCCAACGCCCTGTTCAACGGCCTACAACTGCGCACCCTCGTCAAGGACTCGGGCGAGCTGGAGATGTCCCTCGTCAACCAGCCCACGCCCGCGCCCAGGGCCGACGAGGTAGTGGTGCAAATCCAGGCCACTCCGATCAACCCGTCCGACATCGGCCTGCTGTTCGGCGCGGCCGATATGCGCACTGCCAAGGCCTCGGGCAGCGCATCGCACCCTGTGTTGACGGCACAGGTGCCCCCGGGCGCGATGAAGGCCATGGCGGGCCGCATGAATCAGTCCATGCCGGCCGGCAATGAGGGCGCGGGAATCGTTGTGGCAGCGGGTGAGTCTGAAGCGGCGCAAAAACTCCTGGGCAAAACCGTCGCCGTCTTGGGCGGCGCCATGTATTCGCAATACCGCAGCCTGAAGGCGAACCAGTGTCTGTTGTTGCCGCCGGGCGCATCGGCCGCCGACGGGGCCTCCTGTTTTGTCAACCCGCTGACCGCCCTGGGCATGACCGAGACCATGCGCCGCGAGGGCCATACCGCGCTGGTGCACACGGCGGCCGCGTCCAACCTGGGGCAAATGCTCAACCGCATCTGCCAAAAAGATGGCATCAGCCTGGTCAACATCGTGCGCAAGCCGGAAAACGGCGCCGTCCTGCGCGCCATGGGCGCCAAATACGTGTGTGACCAGAGCGCCCCCACGTTCATGGAAGACCTCACGCAGGCGCTGGTTGACACCGGCGCCACCATCGCTTTTGACGCCACCGGCGGCGGCAAACTCGGCGGACAGATCCTCAACGGCATGGAAGCCGCGCTGAACCGCACCGCCAAAGAGTACAGCCGGTATGGCTCGACCACGCACAAGCAGGTTTATCTCTATGGTGGGCTGGACACGAGCCCGACCGAGTTCAACCGCAGCTTTGGCATGGCTTGGGGCATGGGCGGCTGGCTGCTGTTTCCATTCTTGATGAAGATTGGACCCCAAGCCGCCCAAGCCCTCAAAGACCGGGTGGCGGCAGAGCTCAAGACCACCTTCGCCAGCCACTATTCGAAAGAGATTTCACTGGCCCAGGCCTTGTCGCTGGAGGCGGTCGCCGACTACAACCAGCGTGCCACGGGCACCAAATATTTGATCAATCCGACTCTATAGTGTTATTATTTAGATAGCAAACTATTCATTATTAACAAGAATTTTCGCGGGTTTGACTATTAAAACTTGATTTCAGCCAAACATTTTCTGCCCAAACCTGCAATAAGCCAAACAGGATCTCCATGCCAACCAAAACTGCCGCCGCCTTCAGCGCACAACTGCGCCCATTGCTGCAAAACAGCCTGCCCGACTGGCTGGAGCCGCGCTGGTTTGCCAGCCCACAAGAGGCTAACCAGATCGCACCCGATGTGGAGATCGGCTGGTTCGACATGGCCGACAAAGAGGACATGGCCCAGTCCATCACTTTGGCCGCGCGCATGAAGTGGCTCAACTCGATCTACGCCGGGGTGGATGGCATGCCACTGCCCACCCTGCGCGAGCGGGGCGTGCGGGTGACCAATGGTGCGGGTATCAACGCCATCACGATTGCCGAATACGTGGTGATGGGCCTGTTGACGATTGCCAAGGGCTACCGCGAAGTTGTGCAGGCGCAGGCCAGGCACGAGTGGCTGGAGGCCGCGCCCGGTCGCGTCGAGCTGTACGGCAGCAAAGCGTTGGTCATCGGGTTCGGCGCGATTGGCAAGCTCGTTACCCAGCGTTTGCAGGCGTTTGGCGTGCAGGTGACGGCGGTGCGGCGCAACCTGGCAATGACGGAGACTGGCGCTCCCATCACGGTGGCGATGATGGGGCCGGATCAATGGCAGCCCCGGCTGGGTGAATTCGACTGGGTGATCCTGGCCGTGCCCGCCACCGCCGACACGGCGCAGATGGTCGGTGCCTCAGAACTGGCCGCCATGAAAAGCAGCGCGGTGCTGGTCAACGTGGCGCGCGGCAGCGTGGTGGACCAAGACGCGCTGATCGCAGCCTTGCAGCAAAAAACAATCGCTGGCGCGTTTCTGGACGTGACCACGCCAGAGCCCCTGCCGCCCGGCCACGTGTTGTGGACGCTGCCCAACGCCCACGTCACCATGCACCTGTCGGGCCGCTCCCAAACCCTGATGTTCAAGCGTTCGGCAGAGCGGTTTCTGGAGAACTTGAAACGTTACAAGGCAGGTGATGCCTTGCTGAACCAGGTGGATTTGGGCTTGGGGTATTGACGTGGCCCACAAAAAACCCCGCCAATGCGGGGTTTGATGGTGCCGCGCATGCGAGTGTGCGCTTGCGTTTGCGGTGGTTGATGGGCATCAGCCCGGTTTGCGGCGGCTCAAACCCAGGCCAGCGAGCGCCAGAGCGGCCAATGCCAGAGAGCCGGGTTCCGGTACAGCGTTGCCAGTTGGCGCGTCGGCAATGTTGGTCGGTGTGTAAACCTGGTCAAAAATCTTGATGCTGCGCACGACACCACCTGAGTCTTCGCCGACTGTTTGGGTGTCATCCTTGAAGAAGGTGATGAGATTGTTCGGATCGGAGAAAACGGAGCGACCTGCGTCGTTGAGATTGGCGAGCACTTGAACGCCATCCAACCAAGCCTGAACAGTGTTCGTCGTGGCATCACGACTGTAAATCAAGTCGGTGAAGACGTTGGACAAAATGCCGCCAACACCAGTATCCGGGTAAAGCTGCAAGGTACACGGGCTGGTGGCGCCACGGTCTTGGCTATTGCCACAATACACATACAACTCAAGGTCAGAGTCGTGAAAATTCAGGATGTCGCTCCAGGTCTGGCCTGAAGCCACAGTATTGAGGGCAAAGTTAATTTCAATGGTGTAGTTGCCGGGGTTTGCCAGCGCGTTGCTGAGCGTCAGACCCGCATTGCCGGCTGAAAATGCGTAGCCAGCGGCGGTCAAGGCACCTGAGTGCGTGAGGGACGGGCCACCCAAGATGTCGTTGAACGAGTTGGTCAGGTCATACGAGTGCGTCAGCCCGGCGGTTGCGCTTTGCAGCGAACACACGCTAAGCGCTGCCGCAACGATAAAACCACTAAATTTACCAGGGGTGTTTTTCATAAAGCTCTCGTAATTTTGAATGAAAGTCAGAGTCATACAATAAAGCAATATTGGTGCCTGATATTTTAAATGTTTATTTTCAACAACTTATGGGATTGATTGAACAATTAGCCTCGCAAGTGTAAAAAAATCCGACGTTCGCTTTTCTGGGGCTGACTTGCGGTCAGGCGATTGCAACAAGGTCTTGGGAAGTGCTGAACAAATCCCTGCGGCGCAAGCTCACTTGGATCGGACGATGTGCGGCATTGAAATTCTTGCCAATCGCTGTGTTATTGGCAAAAAATCCGCCTTGCTGCCCATCCCGATGCAAGCGCCGTGCATCCATGTGGATTTGTTCGCTGCTTAATTTTTAATAGCAAATTACACAGCATTGACGGGGACATTCACTATATTTCGATGATCATTTCCGGTTTGAATGCGGTTTGTTCGTTTTTGCGCACATAACCCAGCGGATTGGCGACGACGCGGCAGCGGCCGGCCTGGTAGTCGCTGGGGCAATGCAGGTGGCCGTGCAGCCACAGGTCGGCCTCTGGTAACAAATCGTCTAGGCCATTGCAAAAACCGGCGGTGCCGGGGGTATTGCCGTAACGCGGATCGGCGCTTCTGAGGCTGGGGGCAAAGTGGGTGATGACGACGGTTTTTCCGATAAATGCTGGTGTTAAAGCGACTTTCAACCAGGCCTGACAAGTTAGCGCTTGCTCCCTAAACTGCTCTGCCAACATAGGCATCTGGTGGCGGCTTGTACCGCTTTTTTTGAGGTAATAGTTGGCGGCACCAAAGGCTTTTTGTCGCGCTTTAAGCTGGTGCGTCAAGGCGTTGGCCCCTTGTTTGTGCAGCATGGCCGCAAAAGACGGTGACGGCCCGAGTGCATCAAAATCCGACCAAAGCGTGGTGCCGACAAAACGAATTGGTTCTGCTGGCCGACCCAGAATCTGGCTGGCAGTCAGCACCTCGCGCTCCAGCCATATTAGGCCCAGACGCTCGCAGGTGGCACGCAGGCGGGTGTGAGTTGCGTCGAACTCCAGCATGTCGTATTCATGGTTGCCGGGGATGTAGAGAACAGGCGTGGGCCAGCCGTTGTGGGGTGAAAATCGCGCCAGGCCGAAGTCGCTGTCCGTGATTTGTGAGTTGGCCTGGTAGGAGCCAATGTCGCCCGCTAGAACCAACAGGTCGGCCTCAGGCGCGGGGCTGGGCTTGAAGTGGGGATGGACTTCAAGGTGCAGATCACTTAAAAGTTGCAGTTTCATCTGGGGCTTGGTTCTGATCGATGGCAACGCAGGGCCAGGGCAGTTAAATTGGATGATTTTCGATCGTCAGAACGAATAATGGCAGTATGTCCTCATAAATAGGACATAGTTTGCTATCAAATTTTTTAACACTATTTGATTCGACCAGCTCCGAACGGGCTTGAAGCCAGTGCGCACTCGGTCTGGCAGGTTATGGCACAGCAGCCAGGGGCGCAAACACGGCGTTTGCAACCGCCAGCATGGTTTTGCGCAACCACTGGTGCGCGGCATCCGCTTCCAGTCGATGATGCCACAGGGCATCGACGTGGACGAGTGGGGTTTCGAACGGCAGCTCGCGCATGACCAACTCATCAGCGAGGCCCGCCATGCTGACAAAGTGGCGCGGAAAGACCGTCAGCAAGTCAGACCCCCCCGCGACCCGGCCCGCCGTGAAAAACTGGTTGACCGTGAGTACCACGCGGCGCTCCCGGCCAATGGATGCCAACGCCTCGTCAATGAAGCCGAAGGGCCGGCCTGAAAAGCTCACCAGCACGTGGCGGGCTTTGCAAAACGCGTTTAAAGTCAGCGGACCTCTGGCCAGAGGGTGGTCGCGTCGCATGACGCAGACGTATTGGCCGTCGTACAGACGCTGGTGTGCGTAGGCTACCGCTTTGCCAACCTGGGCGCGGGCGGTCAAGTCGGCCAGAACCGCAGGAAAATACCCCACGGCCAAATCTGCCCCACCCGCTTCGAGCAACTTGCGCGGGTCGCGCGTGGTCAGCGGCAGCACACACACTGACACGTCAGGCGCTTGCCGGTCGAGCAGGTTGACCAGGGCGGGAATCAGCTCAGCTGCGGTGGCGTCGGCCATGGACAGCATAAAAACCGACTTGGCTTCGCGCGGGCTGAAGTCGCTGGGTGCCAGGCTGCCTTGCAGGCTGTGCAGGGCATTGCGCACGGTGGGCCAGATGTCCAAGGCATGGGCGGTCGGCACCAGGCCCTGGCCGCTGCGTTTGAGCAGATCGTCGCCCAAAGACTCGCGCAGGCGGCGCATGGCGTTGCTCACGGCCGACTGAGTCAGCGCCAGGTTTTTGGCGGCGCGCGTCAGGCTGCGCTCGGTCATGACCTCGTCAAACACCCGCAGCAGGTTCAAATCAAAGGTGCGAAAGTTGATTGCTTGTGGCATACCGCGCGAAGGCTGTCCGTGATGCTCAAAATGGGCAATTATCCAGCAGCGTTCTTTGAAAGCGCCATTTTTTACGTCGGTTGCCGCGCAAAAAAGCCCACCCGCTGACGGGTTTTTGGCGTGAGGCGCGTTTACAGGTCAGTTGGTGAACGTGCCTCAATAGCTGCCTTGGGTGGGTTCTTTGTCGACAACTGCCAGATCAATTCCCCCGTTTAAGGTAGTGCAACATTCGTTCTGTAATTTCCCGAACCACTGAAACAGGACTTGTTGCGAAGTGTTTCTGAATTCGGTTTTGGATATTTTTATGTCAGGCCCCTGCCAGGCCGCCGGAGGCCCCCCCCGGCGATTGATTGGC
>JANYCG010000116.1 GCA_025360385.1 Burkholderiales bacterium
TTGCGCCCGACCAAACCCAGTCAGAGGGCACTTACTACAGTGCGGGTGTGGCTCGGTTCGGACACAATACCGGGGTTCCACTGGGTGCGCCAACCGGCTCTCCGCCTGTGCCGACCGTCAACAACCGTCCGGTCGATACCATCTCAGTGGCCCTGGGAAGCTTGACGCCCAAGATTGAAATCCCGAATCCAGCCGGCGGTGTCGTCACCATCGTGCCAATCTCAAAAAGCGTCAGCGGTGGGGGGGTTGTCAAGACGCCGGGCGTGTACCAGGCTACGGGTGCCATTACAGGCTTTTATTACGCCAATGCGACGGCCAGTTCAGTTACCGTTGTCGTCAATTTTTCGGACAGCGACCAGGGCACTGACAATGAAACTGACGCTCAGGCTCAATATACTATTTCGTGGGTTGGCAACGCATTGCAAATTGGTATGACGCAACTTGACCACAATCCAGGCGGTATTCAGTCCAACATGGGTTTCGTTATTTCTGGCACAACCCAAGACGGCATGTATCTTGAAACCAGAACCAGTACAACTGGTTCTGGTGACGTCGTATCGTCCGGCGACGGGTATTACCTTGACACTATGCCGGGCCAGGTTCCCGCACCGACGTTTCCGGCTGTGCGAACCAACGGCGCTGCTTTTTCAAATTCGGCCGGTACGATTGCAGCGGGAACATGCCCTAGCTTTGATGGCACCCTTGTGGTCAACCGGGCACCACCTTATGGTATTGACGTGACGACACCGACGGGGGGTTCTGCTGCCAACGTAGCCCAAAGAGCCTTTAAGGCCGCCCAAATTGCGGCGATCACCAATAACTGTCTACCGTCCTGGAACCAAGCAACCAACCGTTCGTTTTTGATGGCCAACACGCCTAGCACGACAGGGTACATACCGCATGACCCGCTTTGGTATGCGGCCAGATATGGTGGCGCGGGAAACGTTGATATTAACGGCGACCCTACCAACTATTTTAAAGTTACAAACCCGGCGAATCTTCCGTCGCAAATGGGCAAAGCCTTTCGGTCGGCAGCGGCACTTGCGGCCGTGGCGAGTACCAGCGTGGTGGGGGTGGGTCAGCGAAGTTTGGGTACAGCAGCTATTTATCAGGCAAATTACGACTCATTGACCTGGTCGTCCCGGCTTTACGCATTTGGTGTGGACGCCTCGGGCGCCGTGTCAAATGCCACCATTTGGGAGGCATCATCTCTGTTGCCAACACCAACCAGCCGAACAAAACTATTTTTAGGGCGCGGATCGGTGCCGCCCGTGGCTCTGATCTCCGGCGGGTTTTCGACTTTGACACCGTCAGAGCAGTCTGATTTCGGCAATGCAAGCATTTACCAATTTTTGCTTGGAGATAAATCGAACGAGGAAAGAAAAGGCGGAACGTTCAGAAACAGGGGCACCACTGCAGGACCGGATTTTGGCTCTGTTTTGGGCGATATCGTCAATTCCGATCCACAGATTATTTCCAAAAAAGACTATGGGTACACCGCTTCTGACGCAAGCTACCCGACATTTCTCGCCGGTTTGACGACTGAGTCTCTTGCGGTTGGATCGAACGACGGATTTTTTCATATCTTCAACGCCAATCCTAGCAATGTTGGCGGAGGCGAACTGATCGGCTTTATGCCGCAGGCGGCCAGGACGAACATCAAGGATCTCTCGTCACCTTCGTATATTCACCGCTACTTTGTCGACGGCTCTATTGGACAGGGCCACGCCAAAATTGCTGTTCCAGCAGACCCAACGCTGGCGTGGAGGACGATCGTGGTCGGCACAGGCGGAGGTGGTGCGCAAACTGTGTTTGCACTGAATTCACCGAACAATCAAATCTATTCCGCCAATAGCGTTTTGTGGGAAATCAACAGCAACACCACATTGCCTCTTCCCGGCACCTTAGGGAATATTGTGGGTCGCCCTGCGATTGGAAAACTCAAGAATGGGACTTGGGTGGCCATTTTTGGCAATGGATATAACAGCGTTGCCGGCTCTGCCAATTTGTTTGTCGTGGATTTGGCGACGGGTGCTATTCTCAAAGAAATTGCCACCAACAATTTGATTATTGCCAATGGCCTTGGAAGCACCGAGATTGTCAAATCGACTTCCGGAAACAAAGACACGATTGATTATGTTTATGCTGCGGACTACAAAGGCAATATCTGGCGTTTTGATTTGTCTGCTTCAAATATCAACCTTTGGCCATCGAACGCAGCAATGGTCTACTCGACACCTACCGGTCGACCAATCACTGCAGAAATAAAAGTGGGTGATGCGACAGGCAATGCCGCCATTACCGGGGGGAAAATGGTCTATTTTGGGACGGGGAGTTATTTGAATACGACGGACGTCAATACAAATAGCCCAAGTCAAGCCCTGTATGGCATCTACGACGATTTGTTGTGGACTAATTACTTGACACCGGGTGTTGCTGAATCCGCCTTGGTGCCAATGGCCATCACCATGCCAACGGCCATCAGCGATGTTCGGACAACCAGCTCGGTGACCTCTGCTTGGTACCTTCAGTCTGGGAAAAAGGGCTGGGTTGTGCCATTTGCGGGTACGAATGTGGCGGTCGGTGAAAGGGTGATCGCCCCACCTGTGCGCTACACAGTTGCTGGTAAGGTGGACGCCATTTTGTTCACGTCCATTGTTCCCAGCACGGATGAATGCAATGCTGGACTGGACGCCTGGATCACTGGCATTGATGCGATGACCGGCGGCTACACGGTGGCGTTTGACGGACTCGTTCCCAACTCCATCAAAGTGGCGGGTGGCTCGCCTCGCGGCGTGTTTGTGTTGTCTGACGGTGGCGATCCATCGCTTTTCATCAGCCAGACCATCTTCAATGGCGTGATTACAGCAACGTCGTATGCAACGACAACTGGCGGCCAGCAATCCGTGACAATCAATGGTACGACTGGCATCACCCGGGTCATTGGCGTCAAATTGGCAAAAGCCACGGCCAGCGCGTTAACGACGCGCCAAGTGTGGCGGCAATTAAAATAGAAGTGCCAAACCAGGCACTTCAATTGGATATATTCGTGAAAACTAACACACAAACGACCCGCCACGTATTTGGTTTTACCTTGATTGAGTTGTTGGTTGTGGTTGCCATTATTGGAATATTAATGGCCGTGGCATTGCCCGCTTATACCAACTACGTGCAACGCGGCTTTCGCGCCAATGCCAAAGCCGTATTGTTGGAGTCCGCACAATTTATGGAGCGTTATCGCTCCGTTAACTTCAGCTATCCGGATGGGTCTACCGCCGGACAAACCTTACCCACCGCATTGAGTGTTTCCCCAAGGCAAGGAACCAAAAATTACGACATTGCAATCGACACGACGCCCACGGCCGCTATACGGGCGACATCCTTCACTTTGACTGCAACGCCCAGTGGCTGGACGGACACAATTTGTGGAAACCTGACGATTACCAATCTCGGCAAAAAAGGCCAATCCTTGGGCACCGCAGCTGACTGCTGGAGTCGTTGATGCGAAGGTGCTGCACACCGCTACCTGCGCACCTCATCCACCAGCGCCCGAAACTCGTCAATGTCCTCAAAACTGCGGTAAACGCTGGCAAACCGCACGTAGGCGACTTTGTCTAGTTTCTTGAGTTCGCGCATCACCAGCTCGCCGATCCGGGCCGAGGGCACTTCGCGTGCGCCCAGGTTAAGCAGTTTTTCTTCGATGCGCTCGATGGCGCTGTCTACCTGCTCAATGCTGACCGGGCGTTTGCGCAGCGCCAGGCTCATCGAAGCCAGCAGCTTGACGCGTTCAAACTCGATGCGCCGACCGTCTTTTTTGACGATGGCCGGAAAGTTGACATCGGGCCGCTCATAAGTGGTGAACCGCTTGTCGCAAGCCCCGCATTGGCGGCGCCGGCGAATGAAATCCCCGTCTTCAGAAACCCGGGTTTCGACGACCTGGGTTTCGGAATGACCGCAAAACGGGCACTTCATTCAACTGCCTTTGAAAACCGTCATTGGTAGACCGGGAATCGCGTCGTCAAGGCATTCACCTTGGCTCTCACCACCGCGATATTGACGCCATCACGGGGCTTGTCCAGCACATCGGCGATCAGGTTGGCGGTGGCGCGGGCTTCTTCTTCTTTGAAGCCGCGTGTGGTCATGGCCGGGGTGCCAATGCGCACGCCGCTGGTGATCATGGGTTTTTCGGGGTCATTGGGAATGGCATTTTTGTTGATGGTCATGTGGGCTGAACCCAAAACGGCTTCGGCTTCTTTGCCGGTGATGCCCTTGGCCCGCAGGTCGACCAGCATGACATGGCTTTCGGTGCGGCCGCTCACAATGCGCAGACCACGGGCTGTCAAGGTGTCCGCCACGATCTGGGCATTTTTGACCACTTGCTGCTGGTAAAGCTTGAATTCAGGCTGAAGCGCTTCTTTAAAGGCGACTGCTTTGGCCGCGATCACGTGCATCAACGGGCCGCCTTGCAGGCCGGGGAAAATGGCGCTGTTGATGGTTTTTTCGTGCTGGGACTTCATCAATATGAAGCCGCCACGCGGGCCGCGCAGGCTCTTGTGGGTGGTGCTGGTGACGACGTCGGCATGGGGCACCGGGTTGGGGTAAACACCGGCGGCAATCAGGCCTGCGTAATGGGCCATGTCCACCATGAAAATCGCGCCAACATCTTTGGCCACTTTGGCAAAACGGGCAAAGTCAATGCGCAATGAATAGGCGGACGCGCCAGCGATGATCAACTTGGGTTTGGCTTCGTGTGCCTTTTTTTCCATCGCGTCGTAGTCGATCTCTTCTTGGGCGTTCAAGCCGTAAGAGACGACGTTGAACCATTTGCCGCTCATGTTCAGGGGCATGCCGTGGGTCAAATGGCCGCCTTCGGCCAGGCTCATGCCCAAAATCGTATCGCCGGGCTTTAAAAAAGCCAGAAAAACCGCCTCGTTGGCCGACGCGCCGCAGTGCGCCTGCACGTTGGCGCAATCTGCGCCAAAAATCTGTTTGACGCGGTCAATGGCCAGTTGTTCAGCCACGTCCACGTGTTCGCAGCCACCGTAATACCGTTTACCGGGGTAACCCTCGGCGTATTTGTTGGTCAGTTGCGTGCCTTGCGCGGCCATGACGGCCGGGGAGGCGTAGTTTTCGCTGGCGATCAGCTCGATGTGCTGTTCCTGGCGCAGGTTTTCAGCCTGGATGGCGGCAAAAATCTCGGGGTCGGCTTGTTCGATCAATAGGTCGCGTGAGTACATGGCAGTCCTGACATGAAGGTCATAAGAGACGATGGCTCCTGCGAATTCGCCAAGTTTTCACCAGCGGATTCAAGGGCTGCCCAGGCGAACGGCTGAACACAATGCCCTTGCAGGCATTGCGGTGCGCTTCCCAGTGGTAATCCCACGTCGGCAAGCCACGCCCTCAGGGGCTGATTGCCTATCGCCAGTTGCGTACGAACTGATTTTAGCCGACGCCCGCGTTATAGGGGGGGCGGGGGCTGGAAGGCCCGGCTTACAGCGTCGCCGATGGTTTATGGCCCAGCGACACCAGTTTCAGGCGTTCGTATTCGGCCATGACCTTGGCGGCATACCCCCCATCAAGCTCATTATTGCCAGCGCCGACGTAAAACTTCAGCCCCGCTTCAATCGAGCCGGCGCGGCTGATACATTCCTGCAAAACCTTGACCCCCACCCGCAGATTGGTGACCGGATCAAACGCAGCCAGTTTGCCGCCAAAACCTTCGTATTTGTCGCTGTGCACCTTGGTCATGACCTGCATCAGGCCTTGGGCCCCCACCGCGCTTTGGGCGAAGGGGTTGAAGCCCGATTCCACCGCCATCACGGCCAAAATCAGCTTGGGATCCAGTTTGATGCGGCTGCCAATCTCAAATGCCTCCACAACCAAGGCGCTGACGGGCTCAGGCGCCACGCGGTATTTTTTGCTCAGCCAAAACGCCAGGTCAGCCTGTGACTTGGGCAATTCGCGCGGGTCGGCCGCTGTGGCGCGGTCCGCTGTATCCGTTTGCCTTGCTGCTGCGTCTTCCAAGGCGTCCATGCCGTCGGCGTTGGCCGCGTGGCGGTCTTGCAACCAGCCCATCAGATGCACCTCACCCAGGCGGCGCAAGTCGGGCTGGGCTGCCAGCATCATGCCGACAAAAATAACGGCCAGTCCAAGCAGCGCAAAGCTGTTGCTGGTGAATTCATAAGCAGTCTTGGCACATTGCGTCACAAAGTTACGCACGGCATTCACTGCGGTTCCTGTCGCTGTCATAGCTCTTCCTTCGTTCGCAAAGACTCCTGTTTCTTGCGCGTGCAAGACTCGAAGACCTCGTTTGGGTTGGTACGCCATCAAAACCTTTTGCCAGCCGGACTCAGTTGTCCGGGGGCGAGAAGTAATTTTGAGTATGCCGGGGTCGGCAGCGGATTCGGGTTATCCCTGATTTGTTTGGGATGTCTGCATTTTAAGGGGCTTTATATCCACAAAATAGTCTTATGAATCTAATTGTTATGCATGAAAGTGGAGCAATAAATTTTCGACCAGTCGGCCAACATTTGGCCTTGCAATCCTGCTCTCTGATGTCTAAACTCAATTTGCCTTTGTGAAAAGGCTTCAAGTCGGCAGTAGCCAGTCCCTACTGAAAGGTGGTGTTGACAAAGCGGCCCCGACCTAAATTGGTGGCAATCTATTGCCGCCAGCACTGCGGGACATCACCCTCTTTCGGTGCGACATTGACGGCATGGACCTTCGGTCAGCCGCCGAGCCCGAACAAAATGGCTTCGCCAGTTTGTTCGGGCTTTCTATTTGATACCGTCATCAATCCAAAAAAGGAGCGCATGGCGGCCGGGTTGCCGCGCCTCGCGTGGTTTGCGTGTTGCCGCTGGTTGATGCGGCCCCGTGAAGTCTGAGGCGTCAGCCCTGAGCCCTGTCAAAGGTTTTCGATAGACTCAATCTGAACGGCACTTGAGATTTCATCGGTCCGGATCAATTGGGAACAAAATTTCCTCGCTTGCCGTTGGCAAGTGCCATTGCGGGTTGAAAATAAGCGGGATGACATCGACGGTGTTCCAAAACAAATGGCTTCGTGCCCTGGCCTGGGGGGCCGCGGCCATTGTGCTGTTGGTGGCGTCAAGCTGGGTGTTGGTGCCGCCTCTGCTCAAGAGCCAGCTTGAAAAACGGGCCAGCGAGGCCCTGGGTCGCCGGGTGACGGTGGGGCCTATCGACTTCAAGCCTTGGTCGCTGGAATTGGAAATCAAAGGCATCGACATCGCGCATCGGGCCGGGCAGCAGGCAACGCCTGAACCGGGCGCAAAAACGTCCGGCGAAGGCCCCCAGCTACACGTTGACCGAATCTACGTCGATGCAGCCAACCAGTCCCTTGTCCGCATGGCACCAGTGTTGGATGCTCTCAAAATTGAAGGTCTGGCGCTGAAAGTCACCCATTTAGGCGCAGGCAAGTACGACTTTGACGACGTTCTGGAACGTCTCAAGCAGGTGCCTGACCCCAAGTCCAACACCAGCGAACCCATGCAGTTTGCTCTGTACAACCTGGCCTTGACGGGCGCGAGCCTGGACTTCACCGACCACAGCCCTGGCCAGAACGCGCCGATCACGCGCCCCATCATTCACCATTTGCGCGATCTGAACTTGAGCCTGCCGTTTTTGAGCAACCTTCCCTCGCAGCGCGAAGTGCGCACCGAGCCGCGTCTGGCCTTCACGCTCAATGGCAGCGCGTTTGACTCCAGGGCTCAAACCACGCCGTTTGCGGCCAGCCACAAGTCGGATGCCAAGCTGCACGTCAAGGCGCTGGATTTGAAGCCCTATCTGGCCTATTTGCCCGCCAGCCTGCCGGTTCGCATGACGTCTGCCGTGCTGGACGCCGACCTGACGCTGGCCTTTGAGCAAACCAGCAACGCGAAAGTCAAACTGACCGGCACGGTGCAGGCCAGCAGCGTCAAACTGTTGGAGGGCGGCACGCGTAACCCTGGCAGCGAGTTGTTGGCGTTTGACGCGCTGAAAGTCGTCCTGGACGATGTGCGGCCACTTGAGCGCATCGTTAAGTTGTCAGTCCTTGAACTGGTCTCGCCCAACTTGGCCGTGCGGCGCGACAAGGGCGGCCAGTTGAACCTGATGCAATTAGGCGGCGCAGCACCCGCCAGCCAGGCGCAGCTTATGCCGTCAAATGCTATCAAAAGCATATCTGAAAATCAATCACACAAAGGGACTTCAAGCATAAGTGATGTCAATAACTCGGTTTGGAGCGTGGCGGTTGCCAAAATGTCAGTGCAGGGCGGTGCGGTTCACTTCAGCGACGACAGCACCCAGCCCAACGCCCGTTTGGCCGTCAACGACCTGAGTGTCGAGGTCACGGGCCTGGCGTTGCCGTTTGTACAGGCGGTGCAATTCAATGGGTCTGCCGTGATGGGCACCCAAGTGGGTGCGGCCGCAGACACGATGACAGGCACAGGCAGCGCACGCCGATCTGTGGCCCGGCCTGATCTGCAGGCCGCAGCAGCCCTGCGTTTTGAGGGCAACGCCACCAGCAAACAGGGTCAGCTTTCGGCCCACTTGGGCGACGTTCCCTTGGCGCTGGCTGCCCCTTATCTGGCGGCGGTGCTGGAGCCCCGGCTGGCGGGCAGGCTCAGCGCCGACCTGGTGGTCAACTGGACACCTGCCGAGCTGTGGGTGGCCAGCCCGCGCTTTGCCCTTGCCCAACTGGCCCTGCTGCCGCAAGGGTCCGGTGCGGCGTTGGCGTCGGTCAAAAAGCTGGAGATCAGCGACGCGCGGGTCGATCTGGCACATCAAACCGTCGCCATCGGCAAGCTTCTGGTCGAGCAGCCATCGACCCAGGTGGAGCGCTCACGCGACCAGCACTGGATGTTTGAAAAGTGGCTGAAATCGGCTGGAAAAGGTGACGCGCAGGTGTTTGCCACGCCCGCTGGCAACCCAGCGCAAGTCGCGGCCAATCAAGCGATTGCCTTGGCGACGGGGCAGGGCGGCGCTGCCCCTACGGGCACAGACGCAGGCATGGGCACAGGCACACCCGCTCGGGCTGCCAAACCTGCGCCAGTCCCGTCAAAATCCGGCTGGCAGTTGTCGGTGGGCGAGGCAAGGGTGGACGGCGGGGCGTTCGGCTTCCTTGATCACGCCGCGGGCGCCGACGCAGGCCCCGTGGCGCTGGCTCTGTCGGGCGTCAGACTGCACGTCAAAAACTTTGTGCTGGGCGGCAAAAACCCGATGGCGCTGCTGGCATCGGCCCAGCTCAAAGCGCCCCAGGGCGAACCGGGTCAGGTTGATTACCAGGGTAGCCTCGCCCTGGTTCCGCTCACGACGCAGGGCCGCTTGACGGCCAGCCAAATTCCCGTGCATGCCCTTGAGCCGTATTTTGGCCAGGCACTGAACGTCAACGTGGTGCGCGCCGACTTGGGCTTCAAGGGCGATGTTCGTTTTGCCGACTCGGCGGCGGGCCCGCAAGTGCATGCCTCGGGCGACTCGGTGCTGGAAGAGTTGCAAGTCAAGACCTTGGCCACCTCGGCGGTCGCCAGTGAAGACCTGCTGAGCTGGAGGGCGCTGAGCCTGCGCGG
This sequence comes from Burkholderiales bacterium, assembly GCA_025360385.1. Taxonomy (GTDB): domain Bacteria; phylum Pseudomonadota; class Gammaproteobacteria; order Burkholderiales; family Burkholderiaceae_C; genus JANYCG01. The sequence continues at coordinate 9,561 of JANYCG010000116.1, forward strand.
TCTGGACGTGGCGCTGGCGCCAGGTGTAGCCACCACCGTGCTGGTCAAGGAGACGGCTCTGACTGACTTTTTTGCCCGTGTCCTCGTCCATGAGAATGGCCGCATCAATTTGCAGGATTTGCTGAAGTCTTCCGCGCCTGCCGATGCTTCAAAAACAATAGCTACATATGCAGCATCTACGGGAACTTCCGGCATAAATACACCTGCAGAGGCGGCGTCAGCTGCAAAAACGCCTGCGGTAACGGTATCGGCCAACGCCGCCGCGTCAACTTCCGTCCCGGTGGTCTCCAGCACTAACGCCAGCACCAGCACCAGCACCAGCACTTCCACTGCAAGCCCAACAACCCCCACAGGACTTGAACCGGTCATCACCATCGGCCCGATTGGCCTGGTCAACGGCAAAGTCGCGTTTTCGGATCATTTCGTCAAACCCAACTATTCCGCCAACCTGAGTGAACTGACGGGCAGTCTGGGCGGGTTTTCGTCTGTGCCCACCGGGCCGGCTGGCAGCACCAGCCCGCCGCCCGCCGTCCAGATGGCCGACCTTGAACTGCGTGGCCGTGCCGAAGGCACCGCGGCGCTGGAGATTCTGGGCAAACTCAACCCACTGGCCAAACCGCTGGCGCTGGACATCAAAGGCAAAGTGCGCGACCTGGAGCTGGCACCCCTGTCCACCTATGCCGTCAAATACGCCGGATACGGCATTGAACGCGGCAAACTCAGCGTCGACGTGGCCTATGAGGTTTTGCCCAACGGCCAGTTGAACGCCAGCAACAACATCATCCTGAACCAGCTCAAGTTTGGCGACAAGGTCGAGGGTGCGCCCAACAGCCTGCCGGTCAAACTGGCGGTGGCGCTGCTGGCCGACCGCAACGGCGTGATCGACATCAACCTGCCCGTGAGCGGCTCGCTGAACGACCCGCAGTTCCGCCTCGGGCCGATCATCTTCAAGGTGATTGTGAATTTGATCGTGAAAGCCATCGTCTCGCCCTTCAGCCTGCTGGCCAGCGCGTTTGGCGGTGGCGGCGATGAGCTCAGTCAAGTCGGTTTTCTGCCCGGCACGGCCATCCTGGCCGCTGATGCGCCCGAGCGGCTAGACAAAGTCGCCAAAGCCATGCTGGACCGCCCGGCGCTGAAGTTGACGGTGGTGGGAAGCGCCCGGCTCGAAGAAGAGCGTGACGCCTACAAACAGGCGCGTTTCAACGCGCTGCTCTTGGCGGAAAAACGTCGTCTGGCCGTGGTGGGCGGCGCGGGCACCCCGGTCAGCGCCAACGCCAACGCCAACGCCAACGCCGCTGCAGCGGTGCAAGTGTTGGACGCCGAGCGGTCCATGTTGCTCAAAGAAGCCTACAAACGCGCCGACCTGCCCAAGCCGCGCAACCTGATTGGCATGGCCAAAGACCTGCCAGACGCTGACATGCAGGGCCTGCTACTGGCCCATATCGCGGTGACAGACGATTTGATGCGCGACCTGGCGCTGCAACGTGGTGTGGCCGTGAAAGATTACCTGGCAGGCAAACAATTGCCGGTGGAACGTTTGTTTTTGGGCAATGCCAAAGCGGGTTCGCAAGACGCTCTGGCCGGCGTTGCGGCAGATGGCAAAGCCGACGCAGCCGCCCTCCCTCAAATCGAGGGAAAAGCCGGTGGTGCCGCGCCAGTGGCGGCCAAATGGTCGCCCCGCGCTGAACTGAGTCTTCTGATGAATTGAGGGCCTTGCCGAACGATTCGGCATGATTCCGCATGATTCCATGGGATTCCAGGCGAATCGACACAAATCGCGGCGAAAATACCTCGGAGCGCCCCTTTTTTTTTAACTGTCCCAAAAAGGCACCCATCAGCAGACCTTGGCTTGCACGGCAAATGCCGGGCATTGACAATGCTGCTCAAGCCGCCACTCAACCCATTTCATTTTTCCTGTGACCGCCCCATGACCGTGAAGACACCTTCAAACCCTGCCGCTGCAACGCCTGCCAAACCCAATGACCTGAAGTTTCTGGACGAATTGACCGGCGGCGCTTTCACCGCGCCCACCTCGGGCGAACGCGCCACCCGCGTGCGTGAATGGCTGGCGCGCGGCCCAGGCCAGGAACACCTGCAGGACGTCTTCAAAGAACTCAGCGCACGTGACAAGGGCGCGGCCAAACCCCTGCGCGAAAAACTTGACGAGATCAAACGTGCCAAAGGCCATGAGGCCGTGGCCGCCGAGTGGGCGGAAAAGGTCAATGCGCTGCTGGCCCTTGGCAAGCTCAACATTGCCGATGCCATGGCCTGGCAGCGCGACGCCGCACGTGCCGGTGCGCCTTTGTCCAAGGAACCCCTGGCCACCCTCAAAACCCAACTGGCCGACCGGGTCAAGGTGATTGAAGACCTGCAACACCGGGTGCAGGTCCAGCGTGAAGCGGCGGTGTTGCTGGCCCAGCGCATCGAAGTCTTGTCGATGAAACCCTGGCGTGACGCGCAGGCGGTGTGGGACGCTTTGCGCGCTGACGTCGGCAACTGGCAGGCCCAGGCCAATGCCTTGCAAGCGGATGGCAACTGGCCCAGCGTGGACTTGAAGTACCCGCCCCTGCTGGACGCTTCCAAAGCCCAGTTGCTGGTGGTATGGGGCGCGTTTGAAGATGCGTTGACGCAAGCCGTTGCCGCCAGTGACGACGCGCAAGCGCCGCTGCCGCCTGTGCCCATGTGGGCCGGCGAGCTGCGCAGCGCCCGCGGCCAGGCCAACCCAGCCGAGGCCAAACCGGTCAAAGCAAAAATTGCCCCAGAACTGCGCAGCCAGGCTGAAGCGGCCGTGACGGAGGCCTTGTCCAAGCTGGAACTGGAAATCTCGCAAGGCCACGGCAAGGCCAGCGCGGGCGCTGCCGGCGCGTTGCGGGGTGCGCTCAAAGAATTTGGCCGCTTGATTGGCGAAAAACTCGACAACCAGGCCCATTCCGCCCTGGCGGCGGCTGGCGAGCTCGAAGGCTGGCAGCGTTGGCGGGCCGACCAGCTGCGCGAAGAGCTGGTGGGCCGCGCAGAAGGCCTGCTCAAGCGTGAACCCGGCCATGAACTGGGTGGCCGAAAAATGCAGGACAACCTGCGCACTTTGCGTGAACAGTGGAAACAGACCGACCAGGGCGGCGTGCCCAATCACGGTTTGTGGAAGCGTTTTGACGAGGCCTGCAACAATGCCTACAAGGTGGTGGAAGCTTGGCTGGAAAAAGTCAAAACCGAAGCCCTCGAAAACAAGGCGCAGCGCCTGGCCCTGATCGAAGAAGTCAAGGCCTGGGCCGCAGCCAACCGCACGGCGCTGGACGACGACTGGAAAGGCTTCAACCGCGTGTTGCACCAGTTTGGCGACCGCTGGCAGGCCGGTGGCCACGTCGGTGAAAAACCGTTTGCCGAACTGCAAGGGCTGTGGCAAGCCGCCATCGCCGATGCCGCCGCCCCGCTCGAAGCCCTGCAAAAACAAAGCGTTGAACTGCGCCATGCCATGATCGAAGAGGCCAAAGCGCTGGGTGCCGCGCCGGTGCTGCGCATCGACGCGGTGCGCGCCATTCAGCAGCGCTGGCAGGCGCAAGCCCACGCCGTTCCGCTGGAGCGGCGTTTTGAACAAAAATTGTGGGACGCATTCCGCAAACCGATTGACGACGCCTTCAACCGCAAAACCGCCGAGCGTGAAAAAGCAGACGCACTTTTGGGCGCGCGGGACCGCTCGGTGCTGGACGCGGCCAAAGCCCTGGAGAAAGCCAATGCCTCGGGCGACGCGCAAGCCATCCGCGCCGCCATGGCCGGACTCGATGCCGCCCTGCGCGGCCAGGCGCAGGCCAGGGTCGATGCCACCGCAGCCCAAAAATCGGAAACCGACGCCAAAACTGCCGCAGAAACTGGCACCGGGCCAAGTTCTGCTGAAAATGAAGTGAAATCGGCTGAAGTCCTTATCAATACTTCGTATGTTGCTACTAATAATGTAGCAATTGACGTGCCGGCCAGCGCCGCTGGTGCGGCGTTTGACGGCGCGTTGAACCCAAGCGCGCCTGACACCGAAGCCGCAGTGACTGCCGCTGAGCCTGCTGCGCCCGCCGCCGCCCCTGTGCCAGCGCCACCGACGCGCAAGCCGGTGGTGGCCATGCGTGGCGACGACCGCCCCGGCATGCGCAAGGAAGCACCCGCCAGCCCGATGCGCGGCGGCAAATTTGGTGACCGCAAAGATGGCCCTCGCGCCGGTGGGTCGGATCGAGCGGGTCGCGCGGGTCCATCGGGTCTATCGGGTAGTGGCGCAGACCGCCACGACCGTGGAGATCGGGGTGATCGCGCCGTGGGCCGATTTGGCGAACGCGCTGGCGCCGCCCCGTCACCCGCTTATTCCGAGGCGCCGCGCTTGGGTGACGCGGCTTTCCGAGCCCAGCGCGACGCACTTGAAAACGCCCAGTTTGCCCTGAAAAAACTGGCCGCGCAGGCGCATGGCGAGTCGATCGTGCAAGTGCTTAGCGCCTGGGAAAAACGCGACGCTGCGTTGATGCCCTCCGTGCAGGATTTGGGCAGCCAGGCCAATGCCGCATTACGCAGCGCCTGGGCTCAGGCGGTCGGACAGGCCGCCAAAGAAGCCAAGCCTGGCGACGCGGCCACCGCGCTCTTGCGTTTGGAGATGGCGGCCGAACTGCCCACACCGGCAGAACATATTGCGGCGCGGCGCATGCTGCAATTGCAAATGCTGACGCGCCGCAACGACCCGCCGCCCGCGCAAACCTGGGGCATTGACGCGTCCACGGTGCTGGGCAGCACGTTCGCGCCTGACATCGCGCGGCGGGTGCAAAATGCGCTCAAGGCATTGTTGAAAAATTGACGGGCTGCCAATCAATCTCCGCATTGACATGAAAGAACGAATTTTCATGCGATCGGGGTGCAGGGCGCGCTTGCATGAAAGTTGATGTGTTGTGGGGGAATCAAAATGGACTCAGTTGACGACCTGTTGACGCGGCTGGAACAGATCAACACCATCGGTGTTGCGCTGTCCAAAGAGCGCGACATCACCCGCCTGCTGGAGACCATTTTGCTGGCCGCCAAAACCATCACCAATGCCGATGGCGGCACCTTGTACCGCATGATGGACGACGGCAAGGCGCTGCGGTTCGAGATTATGCGCACAGACTCGCTGAACATCGCCATGGGTGGCACCTCGGGCGTGCCCATCCGTTTTCCCAACTTGCCCTTGCAGAAAGAACTGGGCCTGCCCAATGACTCGCTGGTGGCCGCTTACGCTGCCATCCATGGCCAGACGGTGAACATCAACGACGCGTACACCGAACCCAATTTTGATTTTTCCGGTACCCGCCGGTTCGACCAGCGCACAGGCTACCGCTCCAAGTCCTTTCTGGCGGTGCCGCTGAAAGACCACGAAGGCGAGGTCATTGGCGTGTTGCAGCTGATCAACGCGCAACTGCCTGGCACCCAGCAGGTGGTGCCGTTTTCAAGTTCGGACCAAAGCCTGGCCGAGTCCATGGCCTCACAGGCCGCGATTGCCTTGACCAACCGCCTGCTGATGACGCAGTTGGAGAGCCTGTTTGAATCCTTCATCAACCTGATCAACCTTGCGATTGATGAAAAATCGCATTACACCGGTGGCCATTGCCAGCGTGTGCCCGCACTGACCATGATGCTGGCTGAAGCCGTGAACGCCACCACGGAAGGCCCTTTGGCGGCGTTCAAAATGGATGACCGGGACCGGTACGAACTCAAGATTGCCGGGCTGCTGCATGATTGCGGCAAAGTCACCACCCCCGTGCATGTGGTGGACAAAGCCACGAAACTTCAAACCCTGTATGACCGTGTGGGCCTGATCGACACCCGGTTCGAGGTGCTCAAGCGGGACCAGGAAATTGCCGCTTTGCGCCAACAACTGGCCTTGCGCCCGGCGGTCGATGCCGAGGCTGAGGACGCGATTCAAACGGTGTGCCGTGACAAACTTGCCAGGCTGGACGCGGATCGCGACTTCATTCGCACGGTCAACCGCGGCGGCGAAAGCATGTCAGACGACGCCATCTGGCGCGTCTGGGCCATTGGCAAAGACAACAGCTGGCGCACGCCCGATGGCATTGAAAAAGAGTTCCTGTCGGCGGAAGAAATTGAAAACCTCAGCATCCGCGCTGGCACGCTGACGTTGGCCGAGCGCGCTGTGATCAACCACCACATCGTCGCCACCATCAAGATGCTGGAGCAGTTGCCCTGGCCCAAACACCTGCGCAATGTGCCTGAATACGCGGGTGGACACCATGAACGCATGGACGGCAAAGGCTACCCCAGGGGCCTGACGCGCGACCAGATGTCGGTGCAGGCCCGCACCATGGGCATTGCCGATATCTTTGAGGCGCTGACGGCGAGTGACCGGCCTTACAAACCCGGCATGAAACTGTCACAAGCCATGGGCATCATGGACAAGTTTCGCCAGAATGGCCATATCGACCCGGACCTGTTTGATATTTTCGTCAACCAGCGCGTTTACCTGACGTACGCGCAAAAGTTTTTGGATCCTTGGCAAATTGACGAGGTCAATCCTGCCGACTGGAATAAGTCCCCGGTGGCCTGAAGAACGCGTCAAACAGCGGCACCAAGGCTTCGAAATCGCGCGCGAAGAAAACGCGATTGACAAAGTAGGCCTCACAGGCCACGGCAAAAAACTCAGGGGGCGAGCTGGCTGCATACGCATCCAGCCAAGGGGCGTCGGCGCCAAAACGTTGGTGCAGCGCAAGTTGCTCACAAAACTTCGAGTATTCAAATTGCATGGCGGTTTGCCAAATCCGGTGACCAACCCCTGCCGTTTTTGCGCCCATGAATCCGCTGGGCAGGGGCGGGCAGCCATTGGCCACGCCGTCCCGCATGTCCAGCTTGTGGGCAAACTCATGAATCACCAGATTACTGCCTTGGCGGGCAGACCGGCTGGCATCGGCGACGTCGTGCCAGTTCAAGGTGATGGGGCCGCCGTGCATGGCTTCCCCGGCGATGACTTCACTGTAGTCGTGGTGAACGCCCAGCGCATCCTGCGTTTGGCGGTGCGCAATCATTTCGCCGGGGTACACGACGATGCCGATGAAATCGTCGTACCAGGCAAGCGCCTTGATGCCAGTCGCAAGGTGCAACAGAGGCAAGCAGGCCTGCGCTGCAATGGCCAGCGCCATGGCGTCGGTGATGGCCAGGCCGGCCGCGCCGTGGAACTCTTTTTTGGCAAGGAAGCCCAGCGACAGTTCACGCAGGTGCGCCAAGTCAGCGTCGCCGAGTTGGGCAAGAAACGGGAAGCTGGCCAAGGTGTGTTGCCAAAGCGGCTCGGGGATTGACTTGGTCATTGGAGGCAGGTCAGGCCAAACGAAATAAATTCAAGCGAGGCCCATGCAGGTCCAAACAAGTGTGTGACTCAGGCCCGTTCTGGCGACAGGCGCTGCGTTTGGGTTGCGGGGCTGGCACCTGGCCCGCCCTGCGCCAGCGACAGCCGCAAAACCTGAGCACGCGGTGGCGTGGCAGACAGGTCCCAATCGCTGAGCACAATGCGGCGCAAGCCCTGGCCCATGCCGTGGTCGCCAGGCTGGTGCGTATGGCCGTGGATCAGGGTTGTGGCGTCGGCGTCGTGCAAGGCGCCGCAGACGGCATCGGCGTCCAGGTCAACAAAAGACGGCACCGTTTTTTTATGCGCCTCGCTTTGGCGGCGCAATGCCACTGCCATGCCGCGCCGTTTTGCCAAAGGTTTTGCGAGGAACTCGTTTTGCCAGGCAGGCGAGCGGACTTCAGCGCGGAATTTTTGGTAGGGCGCATCTGCCAGGCACATGGCATCGCCATGGGACAGGAGCCAGTTTTGCCCGCCGAATGCCAGCACCGTCGGGTCTTGCAACAAGCTTGCGCCACAGGCCGCCATGAGTTTTGGCCCGGCCAAAAAATCTCGGTTGCCGTGCATGAAAAACACGGGCATGCGCTGTGCGGTGTTGCGCAAAACCTCGACACAACGGGCTTCAAAATCCTCGCCTACGTCGTCGCCGATCCACACTTCAAACAGGTCGCCCAAAATGAACATGGCATCGGCCCGGGCGGTTCGCATGTAGCGGCACCAGGCCTCGAAGGTGGCGCCCTCACCCGCCTGCAGGTGCAAGTCAGAGATGAAGTCAAGCACCGCCCATGTAGGCGGGGCCTGGAGCCGACCCTGAGGACTCAATCGAACACCGCCGGTGTCAGATTGCAACGGCCTTCTCGATGATGACATCGTCATTGGGCACGTCGTCATGGTGGCCCTTGCGGCCGGTTTTGACGGCCACGATTTTGTCAACGATGTCGCTGCCCGAGACGACTTTGCCAAACACGGCATATCCCCAGCCTTGCTGCGAAATGGCGGTGTGGTTCAGGAAGTTGTTGTCAGAGGCGTTGATGAAGAATTGCGCCGTGGCGGAATGCGGGTCACCGGTGCGGGCCATGGCCACTGTGTATTTGTTGTTCTTGAGGCCGTTGTTGGCTTCGTTGTTGATGGGCGAGTCACCGCGTTTTTCTTTCATACCGGGTTCCATGCCGCCGCCTTGCACCATGAAGCCGGGAATCACGCGATGGAAAATGGTGTTGTTGTAGTGGCCCTTGCCGACGTAGCTCAAAAAATTGGCGGTGGACTTGGGCGCTTTGTCCGCGTCAAGTTCCAGCGTGATGACGCCGAGGGGTTGGCCTTGAGAGGTAATGTGCAGTTCGACTTGTGGTTTGCTCATGATTTATTTCACCAGGGTTGCAGAGTTGATAAGAATGGGTGTTTTGGGAACGTCGCTTGGGAATGGGCCACCCGCGCCCGTCGGTGTGGCCTTGATTTTGTTGACCACGTCCATGCCGCTCACGACCTTGCCAAACACGGTGTAGCCAAACAGTTGGGGCGCGTTGATGAGGTTGGCGCGCGGCGTGTTTTCGTAGACCTGGCCCTGGTATTCAAACTTGGGCACCGGGTCGCCCGGCGGGATCAAGGTGGGGTCCAGAAACGCATTGTCCTTCACGTTGATGAAAAACTGCGCCGTCGCGGAATGGGGGTCATTGGTGCGGGCCATGGCCAAGGTGCCCACCACATTGCGGGGGCCGCCTTTTTCGAGGGCTTCGCGGCCTTCATGCACCACGGGCGCGCGGCCTTTTTTCTCGACGTAGCTGGCATTGAAGCCGCCGCCTTGCACCATGAAGCTTTCAATCACGCGGTGAAAAATCGTGCCGTCGTAATGCTTGTCGTTGACGTATTGCAAAAAGTTGGCCACGGTTTTCGGTGCTTTGTCGGGGTAGACCTCGACCACAAAATCGCCAGCACTGGTGCTGAACTTCACCTGCGGCGGATTTTGCGCCCACGATGAGGCGGCGCACAGGCTCAAGCTGGCAAGCCATAAACAGGCCCTGCGGGTGATGGGGTGGCTCAGTGGCATAAATAGTCCTCAATCAAAAAGCAAGAAGTGGCAAAAAAAAATGGGGGCAAAAAGCTGAATGCTGTCACGGCAATTTTGCGCCGGTTGCACCGCTGGGCGCGACGGCGCCAACGCGCGGGGCAGCGGCAGCAGGCGCTGGTTTGGCGAGCAGCGCTTCGTTGAGCAAAGCAATTTTCGGCGCCAGCGTGGCGTTACCAGCATCCAGTTGAAGGGCCCTGGCATACGACTGCCCGGCGAGTTTGGCATACACATCGCCGAGGTTCTCATGGGCGGTGGCATATTGGGGGTTGATGCGCAAGGCCGCCTCCAGGGCCGCACGGGCCTTGTCCAACTGGTTTTGCAAAGCGTAAATGACGGCCAGGTTGTTGTAGGGTTCAGGCAGCTCGGGGTAGTCTTCGGTCAAACCTGTGAAGGTGGCCAGAGCCAGTTCTGCCTGGCCAGTTTCACGCTCAATGAAGCCTTTGAAAAAACGCATTTGCGGGTCGCGTGGCCGGGTTTGCAGGGCGGCGTCAATTTGAACCAGCGCCCCCGCATATTGCCCGGCGCGTATCAGTTTGGACACGTCAGAATAGTCGTCGGCCCGGCTTGGTTGTGCCTGCAACAGCAGCATCAACGTGAACGCCAACAGCGGCAAAAGTTGCAGCGAGTTTGGACGGTAAGCAGGGCGGGACATGAAGCCTTGGCTATTTGGGGCTGGCGTTGCCAACGGATGGGTGCATTGCAGCGAGCTTGCTGCAAGCAAAAGTCTGCGTTACAGACGGCTTTATACTGCGCTGGATTGTATCAAAGGGCCCAAGCCACAGCGCCCGCCCGATGCCCTTTACAGTCCACCATTTTTCCACTTGAGCCTGTCCATCCTTCCATGAGTTTGCGCATCTACAACACGCTGTCGCGTGCGACCGAAGACTTTGTTCCCATGGACCCGGCCAAAGTGCGCATGTACCTGTGCGGCATGACGGTGTACGACCTTTGCCATGTGGGGCACGCGCGCGCCAATATTGCGTTTGACGTGGTGCAGCGTTGGTTGAAAACCTCGGGCTACAGCGTCACTTTTGTGCGCAACATCACGGACATCGAGGACAAGATCATTCGTCGCGCGGTTGAAAACGGCGAGACGGTGCGCGCCTTGACCGATCGCATGATCGCCCAGATGTACCGCGACTTCGACGCTCTGGGCATCGAGCGGCCCACGCATGACCCGCGCGCCACCGACTTCGTGCCGCAAATGCTCGACATCGTCAAGCAGCTTGAAGACAAGGGCCTGGCCTACGCCGTCGAGTCCGGCGACGTCAATTTCTCGGTGCGGAAATTTCCGGGCTACGGCAAACTCTCCGGCAAATCGCTGGACGAGCTTCATGCCGGTGAACGGGTGGCCGTGCTGGACGGCAAGCAAGACCCGCTGGATTTTGTGCTCTGGAAGTCCGCCAAGGCCAGCGAACCCGACGACGCCAAGTGGCCCAGCCCTTACGGCGTGGGCCGGCCAGGCTGGCATATCGAATGCTCCGCCATGGCCTGCGCTTTGCTGGGCGAGACTTTTGACATTCATGCTGGCGGCGCCGACTTGCAGTTTCCGCACCACGAGAACGAAATTGCGCAAAGCGAAGGTGCACACGGCAAGCCGCTGGCCAAGCTGTGGATGCACAACGGCTTCGTCAACATCGACAACGAAAAAATGTCGAAATCGCTGGGCAATTTTTTCACCATCCGCGATGTCCTGAAAAAATACCATCCCGAGACGATCCGCTTCTTCATAGTCCGGGCCCACTACCGCAGCCCGCTCAATTACAGCGATGTGCACCTGGACGATGCTCAGGGTGCGCTGAAGCGCTTGTACACGACATTGGGGACGACCCTAGTCGCGGCCTTGGTTACTGCTGCCTTGGCTCAGGGCAGCTCCCAGAAGCCCGCCATGGTGGACTGGGCAAGCCCGCATGCCGCACGGTTCAAGGCCGCGATGGACGAAGACTTTGCCACACCGGAAGCTGTTGCGGTCTTGTTTGAACTGGCAACCGAGGTGAACAAGACCAAAGACAAGGCGCTCGCCGAACTGCTGAAAACGCTGGGCGGGTTTTTGGGCTTGCTGCAATTGCCGCCAGAGGCCTACCTTCAATGGCGCCCTGCGTTAGTGATGGAGGCGGATGCGGGCCCTGCGCCGACGGCTGGGGCAACTGCACAAATTGTTCAAAACGGTTTGAGTAACGCAGACATTGACGACCTCATTGCCAAGCGCAGCGTCGCCAAAGCCGCCAAGAATTTTGCCGAGGCCGACCATATTCGCAAAGATTTGCTCGCCGCTGGCATCGTCCTGAAAGATTCCGCGTCGGGCACCACCTGGGAGGCTGCGACATGAGATTTGGTGAAAAAACATGACTAAAGTCCCCGTCAGTAAAGCAAAGTTAGCTACAAAAAATGTAGTTAATGATTTGGCCACCCCAGACTACTGGAGCGATGCGTGCAAACATTTGGTCAAAAAAGACCGGGTCATGAAGCGTCTGATTCCGCAGTTTGGCGACGCTTGCCTGCAATCCAGGGGCGACGCGTTTTCGACACTCGCCCGCAGCATTGTGGGGCAGCAAATTTCCGTCAAGGCGGCCCAAACGGTGTGGGACCGGTTTGCCGTGTTGCCGAAAAAAATGCTGCCCGCCAGCGTGCTCAAACTCAAGGTGGACGACATGCGCGCGGCGGGCCTGTCGGCGCGCAAGGTCGAATATCTGGTTGATTTGGCGCTGCACTTTGACAGTGGCGCCTTGCATGTGGACGGCTGGCAAAGCATGGATGACGAGGCCATCATTGCCGAGCTGGTGGCGATCCGCGGCATTGGCCGCTGGACGGCCGAGATGTTCCTGATCTTCCACATGATGCGGCCTAACGTGCTTCCGCTGGACGACGTCGGGCTGATCAACGGCATCAGCAAAGCTTATTTTTCGGGCGAAGCCGTCAGCCGCAGCGATGCCCGAGAGGTGGCTGCCGCCTGGGCGCCGTTTTGCAGCGTCGCAACTTGGTATATTTGGCGCTCGTTGGATCCGGCGCCCGTCGCGTATTGAGCCGGTTTGGAAACGCCTTCCCTCCATTCATAAACCCAGAGCAACCCACTGGCCATGAATGTTGTTTCACGTTAAGCAGGAGCACCCGTGGCTAAAAAAACATTTCTTGATTTCGAGCAGCCGATTGCCGATCTGGAATTAAAAATTGACGAATTGCGTTACGTCCAAACCGAATCGGCGGTGGACATCTCGACCGAGATCGACCAGTTGGCCAAGAAGAGCCAGCAGCTCACCAAAGACATCTACAGCGACCTCACGCCGTGGCAGATCACCAAGATTGCGCGGCATGCCGAGCGGCCTTACACGCTGGATTACGTCAACGACATCTTCACGCACTTTGTCGAGCTGCATGGCGACCGCCACTTTGCCGACGACTTGAGCATTGTGGGCGGCCTGGCCCGATTCAATGGCACGCCGTGCATGGTGCTGGGCCAGCAAAAAGGGCGTGACACCAAGGAGCGGGGCCTGCGCAACTTTGGCATGTGCAAGCCCGAGGGTTACCGCAAGGCTTTGCGCTTGATGAAAACCGCTGAAAAGTTTGGCCTGCCGGTCTTCACTTTTGTGGACACGCCCGGCGCTTACCCCGGCATTGACGCCGAGGAGCGGGGCCAGTCAGAGGCCATTGGGCGCAATATTTTCGAGATGGCGCAGCTTGAAGTGCCCATCATCACCACGGTCATCGGCGAAGGTGGCTCTGGCGGTGCCCTGGCAATTTCGATCGGCGACCAGGTGCTGATGCTGCAATATTCAATTTATTCGGTGATCAGCCCGGAGGGTTGCGCTTCCATCCTGTGGAAGACCTCAGACAAAGCCCACGAGGCGGCTGATGCCCTGGGCATCACGGCGCTGCGGCTCAAAGCTTTGGGCCTGATCGATAAAATTGTGAATGAACCGGTGGGTGGCGCACACCGGGATCACGCGCAAATGGCGGTCTTCCTCAAACGCGCGTTGACCGACGCATACCGCCAGGTGAGCGACCTCAAAATCACTGAGTTGCTGGACCGGCGCTACAACCGCCTGCAAAGTTATGGCCGGTTCATCGACACCAAGGCCGACCCAAAGGCCGAGCCCAAGGTAGATCGCCGTTCGGCCCCGCGCACTGCAAGCAAATAACCCGATTGAAAACGGGCACTTTGGGACACGCCCATGGGCCAGACTTTGCCGCAGGCCATGGCGGCTTTTGCCCCCGACTTGCCGTTGACGGTGGCCCTGAGCGGCGGTGCAGACTCGACCGCGCTGTTGCTGGCCTGTGTGCGGCAGTGGCCAGGGTTGGTCAGCGCCGTGCATGTCAACCACAAGCTGCAGGCCGCTGCGGCTGATTTTCAGCGCCATTGCCAGGCTCTGTGCGCCCGCTTGGGTGTGCCGTTGACGGTGCAGCAAGTCGACGCCCAGGCCAAACCTGGCCAAAGCCCCGAAGACGCGGCCAGAATCGCCCGCTATGAGGCGTTTAGGGCGATAGTCCCCGTAAATAATGAATACATAGCTATGCATAGTGTAGCAAATGGTGTTCAGGGCCGCATCCGGCTTGCGCTGGCGCAACATGCCGATGACCAGGTGGAAACGATATTTTTGGCGCTGGGCCGGGGGGCCGGACTGGCCGGCCTGTCGGCCATGCCGGCTGACTGGCAGCGCGACGGTATCCAGTTTTACCGCCCCTTGCTGGGGGTCAGCGCCGCAGACATTCGCAGTTGGCTGGCCGGGCAGGGCGAGGGGTTTGTGCAAGACCCCAGCAATGCCGATGAACGCTTCACGCGCAACCACATCCGCGCCCGGCTGCTGCCCGCGCTGGGCGACGTGTTCCCCCAGTACCGCGACACGTTTGCACGCAGCGCCGCCCACGCGGCCCAGGCACAGGCTTTGTTGACGGAAATAGCTGAACAAGACCTGGCCTCGCAGCGTGCAGAAAGTGGCCATGGCTCCGCCAGTGGCGATGGCTCCGCTGACCCCGTTGGTGAGGGCGAGGCGCGCGACGCTCTGACGCAAAATCTCCGGTTGCAAGGCCTCACGCCGCCCAGCCGCTTCAGTCGCGCCCGGCAAGCCAACCTGCTGCGCCACTGGCTTAAAACCACGTACAAGGCCATTCCCAGCACCGCCCAGCTCGACGAATTATTGGACCAGATCGCCCACTGCACCACGCGGGGCCACCAGATCCACATCAAGATCGGCCGCGGCTTCGTCAAGCGGCAAGGCGCGGTTTTGACTTGGTACAATCCCTAGCGTCAACAGCCCGTCAAACGGCATGTTGCACCCCGCGTCACGATACCCCAAGCCAGCCTGAACAGGGCATCTGCCTGGGCTAAACCAAAGACCCGGATTTTCAGCTTTCATTTTTTCCAACCTTTTCCAATGGCCTTGATCGTTCACAAATACGGCGGCACGTCGATGGGCTCGACCGAGCGCATCCGCAATGTCGCCAAACGCGTTGCCAAATGGGCGCGCGCTGGCCACCAGATGGTGGTCGTGCCCAGCGCCATGAGCGGCGAAACCAACCGCCTGCTGGCTCTGGCCAAAGAGCTGGCCCCTTCCAAGCCAACTGAGCATTACGGTCGGGAGCTCGACATGCTGGCCGCCACGGGCGAGCAGGCCTCCAGCGCACTGCTGGCCATCGCGCTGCAGGCCGAGGGCATGGAGTCGGTCAGCTACGCTGGCTGGCAAGTGCCCATCAAGACCAACAGCGCCTACACCAAGGCCCGCATCGAGTCGATCGAAGACACCAAGGTGCGCGCTGACCTGGCGCAAGGCAAGGTGGTCATCGTCACCGGCTTCCAGGGCATGGACGAGGCCGGCAACATCACCACGCTGGGCCGGGGCGGCTCCGACACTTCGGCCGTGGCCGTGGCGGTGGCCATGAAGGCCCATGAGTGCCTGATCTACACCGACGTGGATGGCGTTTATACGACCGACCCGCGCGTAGTGCCCGAGGCCCGGCGCCTACACACCATCAGTTTTGAAGAAATGCTGGAGATGGCCTCCATGGGCTCCAAGGTGCTGCAAATCCGCTCGGTCGAATTTGCCGGCAAATACCGCATGCCGCTGCGGGTTTTGAGCAGCTTCACCGCCTGGGACATTGACATTGACGAAGAAGCCGCCTCCGGCACCCTGATTTCTTTTGAGGAAGACGAACACATGGAACAAGCTATTGTTTCGGGCATTGCATTCAACCGCGACGAAGCCAAGATTTCGATCATCGGCGTGCCCGACAAACCCGGCATCGCCTATCAAATTTTGGGCGCGGTGGCCGACGCCAACATCGAGGTCGATGTCATCATCCAGAACATCAGCAAAGACGGCAAAACCGACTTCAGCTTCACCGTCAATCGGGGCGACTACGCCAAGACGATAGACCTGCTCAAAGACAAAGTGCTGCCCAGCCTGGGCGCGCCGGAGGTGCTGGGCGACACCAAAATCTGCAAGGTCTCCATCGTCGGCATTGGCATGCGCAGTCACGTGGGCGTGGCCAGCCGCATGTTCCGCTGCCTGAGCGAAGAGGGCATCAACATCCAGATGATCACCACCTCAGAGATCAAGACCTCGGTCGTCATCGACGAGAAATACATGGAGCTTGCCGTGCGGGCCCTGCACAAGGCGTTTGACCTGGACCAGCCGCCATCGGCCTGATACCAGCGTGATACCAGCGCGGACTCGTGAGATAATCCGCTTCGATTTGAAAGTTTCAGGAAACGTGACCGAGTGGCCGAAGGTGCTCCCCTGCTAAGGGAGTATGGGGTGTAGAGCCTCATCGAGGGTTCGAATCCCTCCGTTTCCGCCAAAACAAAAAAGCCACCTTAGCGTGGCTTTTTTTATGCATGTGCTGCAACGGCTGCAGGGGCTTCAACTGCCGCAACGGCTGCGCATGGCGCCTTGCTGATGCGCTTACCGGTACGTCACCTCATGCAGGTTGGTCAGGTTGATCAGCGCGGTCAGCACCTCGGGCTTGAAACCGACGCGGGCTTTTTCAGCGCCGTCGCCACCGCTCAGGATCAGTTTCTGGATGTATTCAACGCAATCGCGGTGGCCCCAAAACACGTCGATGGCTTTGGCGATGCGGGCGTGATGCTGGGCAATCACAGCCATCTCACGGTCGATGCGGGCCTGTTTCGGGATTTCATGCAAGGGCACAGGCCGGGTCGCCTGTTCTTCCTGGAACTCAATGTTTGGAAAACCGCTTTGCGCAGGCTGGTCGGCTTTAGGTGTGTTCATCGTCATGGCGTGCATTTGTCGTCAAGATCTATCGGGGTCGCGGCCTGTGGGCTCACGCGCACGGCATTGTTGCGCTTTGCTGGGTAGCATTTTAACGCTAGCGTAAATATAGCGCAATAAGCGCCGCCCAACGGCCACTTAACCGCCACTTGAGCGCCGCTTAACCGTCACGTCAATCGTTCACCATCACCAGTTTGCCCATGACGCCGCGTGAGCCCATGTGGGCGTAGGCGGCTTTCAGGTCGGCCATGGGCATGGTTCGGTCGATCACGGGTTTGATCTTGCCCTGGGCATACCACTGCGCCAGTTGCGCCATCATGGCGGCGTTGTTCTTGGGCTCGCGGCGGGAGTAATCGCCCCAGAAGACGCCCACAATCGACGCGCCCTTGAGCAGCGCCAGGTTGAACGGCAGGGCCGGGATGGGGCCGGCCGCAAAGCCCACCACCAAGTAACGTCCGCGCCAGGCGATGGATCGGAAAGCCGGTTCTGCCAGGTCGCCGCCCACCGGGTCATAAATGACGTCGGGGCCTTTGCCGCCGGTGAGCGTCTTGAGTTCTTCGCGCAGGTTGCCGGTTTGGTAATTGATCGTGGCGTCCGCGCCAATCGATTTGCACAGGGCACATTTCTCGTCACTCGAGGCGGCCGCGATGACTTTGGCCCCCATCAGTTTGGCGATCTGGATGGCTGACGTGCCCACTCCGCCCGCTGCGCCCAGCACCAGGACGGTTTCACCCGCTTTGAGCTGAGCCCGGTCCACCAGGGCGTGGTGCGAGGTGGCGTAAATCATGATGAAGGCGGCTGCATCGACGAACGAAAAATCGGGTGGCAGCGGCATGCATCTTTCAGCCGGGGCGAGGGTGTGGGTGCCAAAGCCGCCAGTGCCTGAGAGGCAGGCCACCCGTTGGCCAAGCGCCAGATGGGTGACGCCTTCACCCAAGGCGGCGACAGTGCCGGCATATTCTGATCCGGGCACAAAGGGCAGGGCGGGCTTGAACTGGTATTTGTTCTGGACGATGAGAATGTCCGGAAAATTCAGGCTGGCGGCTTTGATCTCCACCAGCACTTCGCCCTTGGCGGGCGCGGGCGTGGGGATTTCTTTCCAGCTCAGGGCATCGATTCCGGTCGGGTTTTCACAAAGCCAGGCGTGCATGGGGTACTCCAAAAAAAGATCGTCCAATGATAGGGCCTTGAAGAGGGGGTTTGGCAGGGGCAACCTACAATCAAAGCACCATGAAAATCCTCATTTCCAACGACGATGGGTACCAGGCGCCCGGCATTGTGGCGCTGTATGAAGCGTTAAAAGACGTGGCCGACGTTGAGGTGGTGGCACCCGAGCAGAACAACAGCGCCAAATCGAATGCGCTCACGCTGCATTCCCCCCTGCTCGTGACCCGCGCGGCCAATGGGTTTCGTTACCTCAACGGCACGCCGGCCGACTGCGTGCATGTGGCGCTCACGGGCTTGCTGGGTTACCGCCCTGACCTGGTGGTGTCCGGTATCAACAACGGCGCCAACATGGGCGACGACACGATTTATTCCGGCACTGTCGGCGCGGCCATGGAAGGTTATTTGTTTGGCATTCCAGCCATCGCGTTTTCTCAGGTGGACAAGGGCTGGCAGCACCTTGATGCCGCCGCCGCCAAAGCCCGGGAGCTGGTTTTGCAGATGACGTCACGCCAGTTGGTGGGCAAAGATCTGAGCCACAGCGCCCCTTGGCTGCTCAACGTCAATATCCCCAATTTACCGCTTTCGCAGCTCAAATCGCTCAAGGTCTGTCGTCTGGGCAAACGGCACGCGGCGGAAGCGGTGATCACCCAGGTCAACCCCCGGGGCGAGACCATGTACTGGATTGGCGGCGCCGGGCCGGCCAAAGACGACTCGGACGGCACCGACTTCCATGCCACCCTGCAAGGCCATGTCGCCGTGACCCCGCTCAAGGTGGACTTGACCGACCACGACAGCCTGCGGTTTTGGGCGCAGACAGCGGCCTTGCTGGACGGCAAAGCTGCGCTTGGCCCATGAAAACGAGGCCTTCTTTCCCGGCCCAGCTGGATTTTGCAAACCCGCCCAAACGTGTCTTTGGCGCTGTCGCAACGCCACCTGGCGCGCATCAGGCGGCGTCTGCATCCGCCCAAAGCCCCTCTCGCCCGGCAGCCGGCCATGGCCTGGATTCGCAGGCCGTGCGTCAGAACATGGTCAACAAACTCGAAGCCCAAGGCATTTCAGACCGTCGCGTGCTGGCCGCCTTTGCGCAGGTTGAGCGCCACCGTTTTGTCGACAGTGCCCTGGTGAACCAGGCCTATGAAGACACCAGTCTGCCAATTGGTCTGGGCCAGACCATCTCCAAGCCGGGTGTGGTCTCGCGCATGCTGGAGTTGCTGCTCCAAGGCGCTCAGGCGCGCTTGGGCCGTGTGCTTGAAATCGGCACGGGCTGCGGCTACCAGGCGGCCTTGCTGAGTGGCCTGGCACAAGAGGTCTATAGCATCGAGCGTTTGCGCGGCCTGCACGACAAGGCGCGGGCCAATCTGCGCGACTTGCGCCTGGCCAACGTGCATCTGTTGTTTGGCGACGGCATGCTGGGTTATGCCAGAGGCGCGCCCTACAGCGCCATCATTGCGGCAGCCGGCGGCGAGGCCGTGCCTCAGGCCTGGCTGGACCAGTTGGCGGTCGGCGGGCGCATCGTGGCACCAGTGGCCCTGCCCACGAGCGGTTCGGGGAAGACCGGGGCAGTGGCACAGGCCCTGATGGTGATCGACAAAACCGCTGGCGGTTGCTCACAAATGATTCTGGAAGCCGTGCACTTTGTCCCTCTAAAATCGGGCATCGCATGAAGGGAAGTCCAATGAACAAATCAGGTGCCAAACTGTGCCTGGCCCGCCCGACTGGCTTGGCGCTTGCGCTGGCCGTGGTGTTGTCGGCGCTGATCTCCGCCTGTGGCTCCAGCAGCGTCAACCATGCGCCGGTGGAAGACCGTGGCACGCCGCCACCCGTTGGCGCACCCGTGTCGTCGGCCGGCAGCTCGGCTCCCAAAGACGGGCAAGCAGCGGCTGCCGTCAAGCCGCTGCCCGGTATTGAAAACGCTGGCAAGCCGGGGTACTACACCGTCAAGCCGGGTGACACCATGATCCGCATTGGCCTGGACAACGGACAAAACTGGCGCGACATCGTGCGCTGGAACGCCCTGGCCAACCCGAACCAGATTGAAGTCGGCCAAGTACTGCGGGTGGTTCCGCCGGATGGCGCCACGCCCGTTGCCGCGCAAGGCGCCGTGGTCACGCGGCCGGTGCCGGCACAAGGTGCGGCGGCATCGCCCCAACGCCCCGCCAGTGCCCCGGCGCAGGCCGGCGCAGGGCCTGCGCCTGCTGTGGTGGCGGCTGCGCCAGCGGCTGCGGCTGAAGAAGAAATCCCCTGGATTTGGCCCGCGCCTGGTAGCGTGCTCGCGGGTTTTGACGAGGCCAAAAACAAAGGCCTGGACATTGGCGGCGCGGCCGGGTCGCCCATCATGGCGGCGGCCGACGGCCGTGTGGTGTATGTCGGCGCGGGTTTGCGCGGTTATGGCAACCTGATCATCCTCAAACACAACAACACCTACTTGACGGCCTACGCGCACAACCAGACCTTGTTGGTCAAAGAAGACCAGACCGTGCGCAAGGGTCAAAAAATTGCTGAAATGGGCAACAGCGACGCCGACCGCGTGAAGCTGCATTTCGAAGTGCGCCGCCAAGGAAAACCGGTCGATCCGGCCAAGTATTTGCCGGCCCGGTAGGCGGTTGTCACGCCGCTTCAAGTCGGGCTTCATCTTGTCAAACATGGCCCGCTGCGATGAATAAATCTGCCAAATCCAGCGGCCCTGCCGGTTTGGCGGCATCGGAGCATCCAGTTGCCCCTGAAACCCAGGCCTCAGAGTCAAATCGGCCTAAAGTTCCCGTAAATGCTTCATTTTTTGCTACGTTAGATATAGCAACCGAGCCGGAACTAATCGCCGGCCAAACCTTCGCGCAAAACGAGTTGGCGGCCAAGGCCCATGACGTCGGCGACGCAGCGGCAGATTCGCTCAGTCACTACCTGCGTGGCATCCGCCGCACCGAACTGTTCACCGCAGAGCAGGAGCTGGCCGTGGCCACGGCCGTGCGGGCGGGTAATTTTGCCGCCCGGCAAAGCATGATCGAACATAACCTGCGCCTGGTCGTCAGTGTTGCCAAATCTTATTTGGGCCGGGGCGTGCCGCTGTCGGATTTGATCGAAGAAGGCAATCTGGGCCTGATGCATGCCATCGACAAGTTCGAGCCCGAGCGAGGCTTCCGGTTTTCAACCTACGCCACCTGGTGGATTCGCCAGGCCATCGACCGTGCGGTGATGAACCAGGGCCGCTCGGTGCGCCTGCCGGTCAACGTGGTGCGCGAGTTGCAGCAAGTGCTGCGGGCCAGGCGCGCGCTGGAGGGTGACAGCGGTTTTGCCGCCTTGCACCCTGAGGGCGCACGCGCCCAGGACATTGCTGTGTTCCTGGGCCGGGACAGCGCCGACGTGGCAGATTTGCTGGGCTGGGCCGAGTTACCCAAGTCGCTGGACGCCAGCCTGGATGGCCCGCAGGGCGCGTCGACGGCGGCCCAGTCGTCTGGCAGAACCCTGGCCGACAGCCTGATCGACGAACACAGCCCCGAGCCCGACGGCACCACCCAGGCGCACGAGGTGGCCCGACTGCTGGAGGACTGGCTGGAGACCCTGTCCAAACGCGAGCGCCAGGTGCTGGAGGGCCGGTTTGGTCTGCATGACCAGGAGCCGCAAACGCTGGACGTGCTCAGCCGCCGCCTGGGCCTCACCCGGGAGCGGGTGCGCCAGGTGCAAAACGAAGCGCTGGCCAAACTCAAGCGGCATTTGGCGCAACGCGGCATCGATGCGCGGGCGCTGTTTTGATCACCTGAGACAATCAGCGCATGAGTGCTGAAAACAACCAAAAAGCGGATCCCGCTGCGCCCCCCAAAGCCTATCCCGAACCAGAGCGCTTCAACATCGAATCGCTCGACATCGAAGCCCAGGGCATCGCCCACAAACTGGACGGCAAGGTGGTCTTTATCGAAGGCGCATTGCCGTTTGAAACGGTCAGCGCCAACGTGCACCGGAAAAAGAACAGCTTTGAGCAAGGCACGGTCACGCACATTCACCGTGAATCCTCGCAACGCGTCGCCCCCGGCTGTCCGCATTTTGGCTTGCACGCCGGGGCTTGCGGCGGTTGCAAAATGCAGCACCTGCACGTCGGCGCCCAAGTGGCGGTGAAGCAGCGCGTGCTGGAAGACAACCTGCGCCACCTGGGCAAAGTCCGGGCCGACAATATTCTGCGCCCCATCGAAGGCCCGGCCTGGGGCTACCGTTACCGGGCGCGGCTGTCGGTGCGCCACGTGCATAAAAAAGGCACGGTGCTGATCGGCTTCCACGAGCGCAAAAGCCGTTATGTGGCGGACATGAAGGAATGCCCCGTGTTGCCGCCCCATGTCAGCGCCCTGTTGCTGCCGCTGAGGGCCTTGATCACCGCGATGGACGCGATTGAAACCTTGCCCCAAATCGAGCTGGCTTGTGGCGACGACGTGACAGCCCTGGTGCTGCGCCACCTGGCGCCGTTAAGCGACGCCGACCTGGCCCGGCTGCGCCAGTTTGCCGCCGCGCACCCCGGCGTGCAGTGGTGGCTACAGGCCAAGGGGCCGGAAACCGTCAAGCTGCTGGACGAAGCTTCGCCACAGGTGTTGTCCTATGCGCTGCCCGAATTCGGCATCACCATGCCCTTCAAACCGACCGATTTCACCCAGGTGAACCCCTGGATCAACCGGGTGCTGGTCAGTCGCGCCCTGCGATTGCTGGACGTGCAAAAACACGAACGCGTGATCGACTGGTTTTGCGGCCTGGGCAACTTCACGCTGCCGCTGGCCACCCAGGCGCGGGAAGTGCTGGGCATCGAGGGTTCTGAGGCCCTGATTGCCCGATCCCGCGACAACTACCAGATAAATCGCGCTAATGTCCCTGTCAACAGGTCATTGTGTGATACGAAATTTGTAGCGCGTGACTTGTTCGGCATGACCTCCGTGGTGCTGCAAAAAGACGGCCAGGCCGACAAATGGCTGATCGACCCGCCACGTGAGGGCGCGTTTGCGCTGGTCAAGGCGCTGGCGGATTTGCAGGCGCAGGCACCCGAGGGATCAGCCTGGAGCGGGCCCCAACGCATCGTCTACGTCAGCTGCAACCCGGCTACGCTGGCGCGCGACGCGGACGTGTTGACGCACCTGGCCGGTTACACCTGCACCCAGGCGGGCGTGGTCAACATGTTCCCGCACACGGCGCATGTGGAGAGCATTGCCGTGTTCGAGCGCACCCAATAGTTGCGACATCGAGCGCCACCCCGGCTGCGGCCCGGTGCCTTGGCAGCCGTTCGCCCTGCGCCTGGCCAAGGGTTTCGACCGGCTCAACCTGACCGCAACTTGAGGTTTCGCAGGGCCGGATCAATACGAAGATTGGCCAATAAAAAAGGCCTCCGAAGAGGCCTTTTTTTGGAGCAAAGCGGATCAGTCGCGCTCACCACCCATGATGCCCAGCAGCGCCAGCAGGCTCTGGAATACGTTGATGATGTCCAGGTACAGCGCCAGGGTGGCGCTGATGTAGTTGGTTTCGCCGCCGTCCACAATGCGCTTCAGGTCATACAACATGTAGGCGCTGAACACGGCGATGGACATCATCGAAATCGCCATCATGCCCGCCGTGGAGCCGACAAACACGTTGATAATGCCGCCCACCATGATGGCGATGGCGCCGACGAACAGCCACTTGCCCATGCCTTCGAGGCTGCGTTTGATGACGCTGCTCAAAGAAGCCATCACGAAGAAGACACCCGCCGTGCCGCCAAAGGCGGTCATGATCAGGTCGGGGCCGTTTTTAAAACCCAGCACCATGGCGATCATGCGTGACAGCATCAGGCCCATGAAAAAGGTGAAGCCCAGCAGCACCGGCACGCCAGCCGCTGAATTTTTGGTTTTTTCTATGGCGTACATAAAGCCAAATGCGCCACCGAGAAACACCACCAGCCCAAGGCCGCCGCCCAGGGATTTGGTGATGCCGGTGGCCACGCCCAGCCAGGCACCCAGCACGGTGGGCACCAGACTCAGCGCCAGCAGCCAGTAGGTATTGCGCAACACGCGGTTGCGTTGCTCGGCCGAGGCGACGTCACCGTAGCTGCCTGGGTCAATGGTGTGAACTTGTTCGGTCATGGAAAAACTCCTTGATTGATCTGCACGGTGCAGATGGGGCGGATTCTAATGGTTTTCAAGCCGTTTTCTCAAAATGCCATGGCGGCTTGTAAGTGTTTAATTTGGCACTGATCAGGGCGTCAAGCTGCGTGTGGCCGCGTTATGCTCGGGGCTTCGTCAACAGGCCCTGCCAACCCATGAATACCAAATACTTTCTTGAATCTGCCGACATCAAAGCCATCGCCGCCGCCGCCGAAGCTGAGGCGCTGAAAAACAACTGGGCCGTGGTCATCGCCATTGTCGATGACGGCGGCCAATTGCTGCATTTGCACCGCATGGACAAAGTCGCCCCCATCTCAAGCCAAATTGCGCCCGCCAAAGCCCAAACCGCCGCGCTTGGCCGGCGCGAGAGCAAAGTCTATGAAGACATGATCAACGGCGGCCGCATGTCGTTTTTAAGCGCCCCAGGCCTGCAAGGCATGCTCGAAGGTGGCGTGCCCATCCTGAAAGACGGCCAGTGTGTTGGCGCCGTCGGCGTAAGCGGTGTCAAGTCCAGCGAAGACGTGCAAATCGCCAAGGCGGGGATTGCGGCGCTGGCTTGATCGGGGCGGGGCTGAGTTGCCCTGACCGTTTTGTACCGGCCTGACCAGGCCTGCGCCGCCCGCGCCCTGGCAAATCAGCGGTGTTATTGGCAGCAAAAAAATCCGCCTTGCAGCCGATCCACGTGTTTGCAAATGAGGCCGATTTAAAAAGACGCCGCCTTGCGTGCCCGCGCGGTCGCCAGGGCGGCCGCGACCACGGCGCGTTTTTTCTCGAGCTCGGCTGGGTCCTCAATGCGGGAATGGGCGGGCAGGTCGCTCAGTTTGGCCGAAAGGGCGTCAATCTGGCTGCCAAGGTGTTTGCCTGCGTCTTGCTTCAGCCGCTCGGTGTGGAATTCATATCGGGCGCGGGCTTCGTCCGCTTGGGGCTGGGACCAGGCGGCCCAACCGCAGGCCGTGCCGGTGATGTTTTCCATGGCAATGCAATCGACCGGGCAGACCGGTAGGCATAACTCGCAGCCAGTGCAGCAGGGCTCGATGACTGTGTGCATCAGCTTGTTGCTGCCCAGGATGGCGTCGGTGGGACAGGCGGCGATGCACAGGGTGCAACCGATGCACCAGTTCTCGTCGATGACGGCGACGCTTCTGGGGCCCTCTTGGCCGTTGGCGGGGTTCAGGGCGATAACGGGCCGCCCGGAGATGCTGGCGAGCCGCTGAATGCCTTGTGCGCCTCCTGGAGGGCATTGGTTGATCGCGGCACCTTCGTGGGCCATGGCCCGTGCGTAAGCGGCGCAATCGGGGTAGCCGCAACGGGTGCACTGGGTTTGCGGCAGCGCCGCCAAAAGGCGTTCAGACAGCCCCTGTTGGTCGGCCAGGCTTGGTGCCTGAGCTGGCCCATTGTCCAAATCCGGCGCGTGTTTCACAGCCCGTGTTTCAAAAGCCGTGCATCAAAAGCCGTGCATCAAAACCCGTGTTTGAAAGCCGTGTCTAAAACTCGACTATTTCGATTTTATCGTCGATTTTTTGGAAACAACAGCTTGTTTTGATGATTTATTAGGCAAAAAAGCTGCTTTTTTAATAGCGGAATTCGATTTACTTGCGGGAACATCAGGCAATTTTTTCGACAGTGCAAGTTTTGAAATAGATTTTTCAGAAATTGTCTTCAAAACTGGTGTCGCTGCAGGTTTTGAAATGGGTTTGGATTCGGCTTGAGGAACTTGGCTCGACCGGCTGCTGACGGCTTGGCGGGGGGCTTGATCGGCCACCGGCTGGTGGGCCAAAATAAACGCCTTCACTTCTGGGTACACCACCTCGCGCCAGCGTTTGCCCGAGAAGATGCCGTAGTGGCCTGCGCCTTTGGCCTCCAGGTGTTTTTGCCGCGACGTGGGCACGCCGCTGCAAATCGCGTGCACGGCTTCGGTCTGGCCCGAGCCGGAGATGTCGTCCAACTCGCCTTCTACAGAGAACAGTGCCGTGGTCTTGATGTCTTGTGGGCGCACATGTTCGATTTGCCCATTGACGCCTTTGACGTCCCAGCTGTCGTTGACCAGGCAGAAGTCCTGGAACACCACGCGGATCGTGTCCAGGTAATAGTCAGCGTCCATGTCCAGCACGGCGTTGTACTCGTCGTAGAACTTTCGGTGGGCTTCGGTGCTGGCGTCGTCGCCTTTGATCAGGTCTTTGAAGTAGTCGTAATGGCTGTTGGCGTGGTTGCTGGGGTTCATGGCCACAAAACCGCTGTGCTGCAAAAAGCCGGGGTAGACGCGGCGGCCAGCGCCCGCAAAGTTGGTCGGTACGCGGTAAATGACGTTGTTTTCAAACCAGCTGTAGCTCTTTTTCATGGCCAGGTTGTTGACGGCCGTGGGGGACTTGCGTGCATCAATCGGGCCGCCCATCATGGTCATGGACAGCGGCGTGACCTCGCCCCGGCTCGCCATCAGGGAGACAGCAGCCAGCACCGGCACGGTCGGCTGGCAGACGCTGACCACGTGGCAGTTGCCGTAAATACCCTGGAGGTGACGAATGAATTCCTGCACGTAATTGACGTAGTCGTCCAGGTGGAATTCGCCCTCGCTCAGGGGCACCAGGCGCGCATTCTTCCAGTCGGTGATGTAGACCTTGTGGTCTTTGAGCATGGTTTTGACGGTGTCGCGCAACAGCGTGGCGTAATGGCCCGACAGCGGCGCGACGATCAGCACGGCAGGCTGGCCCTTGAGTTTGCCCAAAATCGTCACGTCATCGGTGAAGCGCTTGAAGCGGCGCAGTTCGCAAAACGGCTTGTTGACTTCAACACGCTCGTGAATCGCTACTTCGACCCCGTCAACATCGACGGTGCGCAGACCAAATTCTGGCTTGACGTAATCTTTGCCCAGGCGGTGCATCAGGTCGTAACTGGCCGAAATGCGCTGCGCAAACGGGTTTTGCCCCAACAAGGACAGCGGGTTGCCGTAAACTTTGGCAGCGGCATGCGCCATGTCAGAAAAGGGCTCCATCAGCGAGCGTTGGGTTTCGTAAATTTGATACAGCATGGCGAGCCCTTAATTTTGTTGCAGTGCAATTGTTGCAGTGCAATATTTCCATTGTCGCAGGTTGTTATCGGACGGGAAGACACTAAATGCGACGTAGATCACTAATTTTATCGGCTGGTGTGATTTCAGCCACTTTGGGAAACTTTATGACAACGATCGTGAATGCAGCCGGGCCAGACACCTTTGCCGCCCTGAAATCCCTTAAAAAATCGCCGCGTTTGCCGGTCATGTTCATTGGGCACGGCAGCCCCATGAACGCCATTGAGGACAACGAATACCGGCGCAGTTGGCAGGCCCTGGGGGCAGAGTTTGGGTCCGCATCAACGGCCAAATACCTCAAACCCCAGTTGATCATTTGCGTTTCAGCCCATTGGCTGACCCGTGGCTGGCATTTCACCGGCATGGCCAAACCCAAGTCCATCCATGACTTTGGCGGCTTCCCGCCAGCGCTTTTTGCCCAACAGTACCCGGCACCCGGCGCGCCCGAGGCCACGGCTGAGATCAGCAAATCCGTGATCCAGCCCGCAAGCGTCAAACCGGTGGGACTGGACGCCGAATGGGGCCTGGACCACGGTGCCTGGTCGGTACTCAAGCCGATGTTCCCGGCGGCTGACATTCCGGTCGTGCAGCTCAGCATGGACTATGACCGCCCCATGGGCGACCACGTGGCGCTGGGTGCGCAGCTGCGGGCGCTGCGCGACCACGGCGTGTTGATTGTTGGCAGCGGCAACCTGGTGCACAACCTGCGCGCGGCGCAGTTTGGGCTGGCCTCCAACCAGGCCTACGACTGGGCGCGGGAGTTTGACCAAACCGTCGCCGGGCAAATTGACAGTGGCAACCTGAAGGCCTTGCAGGATTTCCAAAAACTCGGCGCCGTGGCGCAACAGGCCCACCCGAGTTACGAGCACTACCTGCCCGTCCTGTACGCCGCCGGTGCCGTGCATGCGGGGGAAGCGGTGCGCAGTTTCAACACGAGTTTTCAGGCAGGGTCGATTGCGATGCGGTCGGTGGTTTGGGGCTGATGGTTCAGCACTTCTCTGGCGGCGGCTCCTCGGAAAATTTGCGCTTTTCGTTTGAAACGCCGTTGCTGCGGAAAAAGTGCCAAATCTCCCCTTGTATGCTGAATAGTTAGCTATCTGAATAATAGTAACTAAAACGTCCAAAACGGGCCGGTCATTGGCCAGCCGCTTTCAGTATGCCGCGCACCGCGTTCCTGCTGTGGGCACCAAAGTGCGTCAGCAACAACGCCAGAGACGCATCCAGTTCGGCGCGTTTGACGGGGTCGATTTTGGCCAGATCGGCCACCCAATCCACGCCTGATTCATGGGCGCCAAAGTCAAACGACGGGTCATCCACGTACTTCGCCGGAAAACTCGCCATGATGGCCTTGGCAAGTTGGGGCGCGTAGGCGTAGGCCTCTTTGGCGACCACGTCACGCAGGTACAGCTCGCTCCACGCGGGGTATTGGGTGTCGAAGGCCGGGTTGCCCAAAGCTTTCACCACGGTCTGGTTCTGGCCCCCTGTTGCCGCAGACGCCAGAATTTGGGACTGGTAATGTTCCAGCACCAGGTGCCGGTTGGACAACAGCGTCACGGTGTTGTCTTTCATCCTCGGAAACCCAGCCATCGCCAGAATATTTGTGCCCAGCAGCGCCAGCGTGCCCGAGCCGGGCGAGACATTGGCGTGGTAGGGCTGGCTCAAGTCCTGCACGTAATGCAAGGCCAGCCCCGTAAAGCGCCAGCCCCAGTAAGCATGTCCACTTTTGTGCGCCAACGCCGCCAGGCTGGCGTATTGGTTGACCCGCATCAGCGGCAGGGTGCGTTTCAAAAAACCGGCCGCCAGAAAAAGAATTTTGTCCTCATGGTAGAAGCCCATGTGGAACGGGGCCTGGGTTGAAAAGCTCAGTTTCGGGTTGCCAAATGGCTGGCTGCCAAACCCATAGGATTTGCCCCACTCTGAGGGGGTGTCGGCAAACAGGTTGATGTCCAGCCCAAAATCCGGCTCATAGGCCGCCGACGCCAGTACGTTCAGGGCGCTGGTGGTGTCGCCCGCCCGGAGCGCCACGTATTTGTCGATCCCCTCTTTGGGGGCCGGCAGG
>JANYCG010000172.1 GCA_025360385.1 Burkholderiales bacterium
AATATCGCCAACAAACCCACGGCCACGGCAATCACAAACGGCACCAGGTAGGCTTTGAACAATTCGGCTAAGTCAAACATCGTGCGGCCTGTCCCCTCTTGAAATCATCGGTTAGCGGTCAGTATCCGTGCCAACCCGGCACGGGTCAAGTGGTCATCACGTCAAGGCCGCCCAGGTAGGGGCGCAAGGCCCCCGGCACTGTCACGGAGCCATCGGTGTTCTGAAAGTTTTCAAGCACGGCGACCAGGGTGCGGCCTACGGCCAGGCCAGAGCCATTGAGCGTGTGCACAAACTCATTTTTGCCCTGCGCGTTTTTGAACCGGGCCTGCATGCGCCGCGCCTGGAAGGCCTCGCAATTGGAAACCGAACTGATCTCGCGGTAGGCGCTTTGCGCGGGCAGCCACACCTCCAGGTCATAGGTTTTGGCAGCGCCAAAACCCATGTCACCCGTGCACAGGGACATCACGCGGTACGGCAGTCCCAGCTTTTGCAGGATCACCTCGGCATGGACCACCATCTGGTTCAGCGTGGCATCGCTGGTGTCGGGGTGCACGATTTGCACCATCTCAACCTTGTCAAACTGATGCTGGCGGATCATGCCGCGTGTGTCGCGTCCATAACTGCCCGCCTCCGAGCGGAAACACGGCGTGTGCGCAGTCAGCTTGATGGGCAAATCGCCCAGGGGCACGACCACATCGCGCACAAAGTTGGTTAAGGTGACTTCACTGGTGGGAATCAAGTACAAGGCCGCGTTGTCAGCCACCGGTTCGCCCTCTTGTCCGCCCTTTTTGGCCGCGAACAAATCGCCTTCAAACTTGGGCAATTGCCCCGTGCCTTTGAGCGTGTCGGCGTTGACGATGTAGGGCGTGTAACACTCGGTGTAGCCATGCTCCTGCGTCTGCACGTCGAGCATGAACTGCGCCAGCGCCCGGTGCAAACGGGCAATCGGGCCCTTCATCACAGTGAAGCGCGAGCCCGTCAGCTTGACCCCCATGTCAAAGTCCAGCCCCAGCGGTGTGCCGACATCGACATGGTCTTTGGCCTCAAAACCCAGCGCCACCGGGTCAGTGCCAGTGGGGCTCCAGCGCCGCACTTCGACATTGCCGTGTTCGTCTGAGCCGACCGGCACGCTCTCCTGGGGCAGGTTGGGCACGGACAGCAGCAGCGCCTGCAAGGCACCCTGAATACCCTCCAAACGCGTGGCAGACGCCTCCAGCTCGGCCTTGGCGGCCGACACCTGTGCCATGGCTGCGTCGGCCTCAACCGCCCCGGCTGCGCCTTTGGCTTTGAGCTGGCCGATTTGTTTGCTCAGCGCGTTGCGTTGGTTCTGCAACTCTTCCGTGCGGGACTGGATCGTCTTGCGCTGGGCCTCCAGCGCGCGAAACTGTGCCACGTCCAAAAAGGGTTGCGGGCTTTTGCGCGTCTGGAGCCGGGCAACTGCCGAGTCGAGGTCTTTGCGAAGCAGGGAAATGTCTAACATGGGAATATTTTAAGGGGCCACAGCGTGCAGGCCTGGCGTCACAAAACCTTCAAGCCCTTGGGCAGCGGAAACTTCAGTGTCTCCTCAATGCCGTTCATCTTGCGCACCGACACCGCGCCCATCGCCTTGATGCGGTCGATCACCTCTTTGACCAGAATTTCGGGTGCCGAGGCCCCGGCCGTCAGGCCAACGCTTTGCTTGCCCTCCAGCCAGCCGGACTGAAGCTCATCGGCGCTATCCACCATATAACTTTCCACGCCCAGTTTACGGGCCAGTTCAGCCAAACGGTTGCTGTTGGAGCTGGTCGGGCTGCCCACCACGATCATCAAGTCCACCTGCGGCGACATGATCTTCACGGCATCTTGCCGGTTCTGCGTGGCGTAACAAATGTCCTGCTGCTTGGGGCTGCGCGCCTGCGGAAAACGTGCTCTGACAGCGGCGGCAATTTCCGCCGCGTCATCCACGCTGAGCGTGGTCTGCGTCACCACCGCCAACTTGGCGGTCTGTGTGGGCATCACCCGCGCCACGTCGGCCACGTCCTCCACCAGGTGGATGCCGCTGTCAAGCTGGCCCATGGTGCCCTCCACCTCGGGGTGGCCCTTGTGGCCGATCATGATGAATTCATAACCTTCTTTGTGCAGCTTGGCCACCTCGACATGCACCTTGGTCACCAGCGGGCAGGTGGCGTCGAAAATCTGGAAACCCCGCCGGTGCGCGTCGTCGTGCACCGCGCGGCTGACGCCGTGGGCGCTGAACACCAACGTAGCGCCAGGCGGCACGTCGTCCAGTTCCTCGATGAAGACGGCGCCTTTGGCCTTCAGGTCGTTCACCACATAGGTGTTGTGCACAATTTCATGGCGCACATAAATGGGTGCGCCAAATTTTTGCAGCGCTTTTTCAACAATTTCAATCGCCCGGTCAACGCCCGCGCAAAATCCGCGCGGCTCGGCCAGAACGATTTCTTGCAACAACAGGGTCATGGGGCGGCGCTCACAACACGCCAATCACCAAAACTTCAAACGTCACCGGCTGGTCCGCCAGCGGGTGGTTGAAGTCAAACAACACGGCATCGTGGCCCACGCCTGCGCCCACACCGTCAGCGTCCGGGTTGCCCACCCGCACCACGGCGCCGGCGTATTGGCTCTGCCCGTCTGGCGTGGGGAACTGCACCACGTCGCCGACCGAATAGGTTTCACGCGGGTCGCCCAGGTCGCGCAGCAGTTTGGCGGCCACCCACTGCACCATGTCAGCCTTGCGCTCGCCAAAGGCGCTGCCCGGGGGCAGCTCAAAGGTGGCGCGGGCACCTTCGGCCAGCCCGAGCAGGCATTGCTCCACGGCGGGTGACAGCTCGCCCGTGCCCAGCGTCAGTGTGGCTGCCTTGCTGTCGAAGGTGTTAATGATGTCACCCGCTGGCCCAGACAGGCGGTAATGCAGGGTGAGAAAGGAACCCGTTTGGACGGTGGGCACGGTGGTGGTCATGAAACTCTCGATAAACTGGGGACGGTTCAATAAATGCCCGAGTCCGCATTGTAGAAACTCCCACGTCTATCCACCCATGTCCGTCAAAAACCTGCCTGCCGATGCCCGCCCGCGTGAAAAACTGCTGGCGCGAGGCCCCGGCGCCTTGAGCGACACCGAACTGCTGGCGATTTTGCTGCGCACCGGCATCGCTGGCAAAGGCGTTCTGCAAATGGCCGACGAGTTGCTGCACCTCAAAACCAACGCTGCGGGTGATGCGGGCTTCGACGGCATTGCCGGCCTGTTGAACGCCAGCGGCGACGACCTGAAACGCGTCAAGGGCTTAGGCCCCGCCAAACGCGCCGAAGTGCTGGCCGTGCTGGAGCTGGCACGCCGTGCCTTGGCCCAGCGGCTGAAAGAACGCACGGTATTTGCCGACGCCAGCGCCGTCATGCAGTACCTGCAATTGCAGTTGGGCAGCAAAGGGCACGAGGTGTTTGCTGTGCTGTTTCTGGATGTGCAAAACCGCATGCTGGCGTTTGACGAAATGTTCCAGGGCAGCCTGACGCAGACCTCTGTCTACCCGCGCGAGGTGGTGCTGCGCGCCCTGCGTTATGGCGCCAGCGCCGTGGTGCTGGCGCACAACCACCCCAGCGGCAACGCACGGCCTTCGCGCGCCGATGAGTCCTTGACCCAAACCCTCAAAGCTGCGCTGGCGCTGGTGGACGTGCGTGTGCTGGACCACGTGATTGTGGGCACGGGCGAGACGCTTTCAATGGCCGCTACGGGGCTGATATGAACGCCGGCAAATTGAAGTCCTGGGCCGACCTCAAGGACATCAAGCAGGACCTCGCGGCGGCCACCGCCTTGCGGCAGCAACAGGCCGATCAGGCCGCCTTGCTGGCCAAACGCCTGGCAGCTGAAAAAAACCTCTTCATCAACGCCATTGGAGCCGTGCAGAGCCTGCCAGACAAACACAGCCTGCCGCCAAAAAAGGAGCGCCCGCCGGCCGTTGCGCGCCAGCATCAAATGGACGAACAGGCAGTGCTGCACGAGGCCATCAGTGATGCGTTTGACGTCAGCACGCTGCTCGATGCCGACGACCACATGAGTTTCCGACGCCCCGGCATTGGCGAGGACGTGACGCGCAAGCTGCGCCGGGGCGACTGGAGCATCCAACGCCAGTTGGACCTGCACGGCCAGCGCAGCGACGCGGCCCGCACCTTGCTTAGCCAGTTCATCCGAGAGGCGTTCAAACACGGCATCCGCTGCGTGCGGGTGGTGCATGGCAAAGGCCTGGGTTCACCCGGCAAAACCCCCGTGCTCAAAAACAAGGTGCACAGCTGGCTGGTGCAAAAAAAAGAAGTGCTGGCCTTTGTGCAGGCCAAACCCGCCGAAGGTGGCGCCGGGGCGCTGGTGGTGCTGCTGATGGC
>JANYCG010000188.1 GCA_025360385.1 Burkholderiales bacterium
TTGGCCGTGCCGCCAAACTTGGCTGACAACACCGTGGTGATGGCCGCTGTCAGGGTGGTCTTGCCGTGGTCGACGTGGCCAATCGTGCCCACGTTGACGTGGGGCTTGGTGCGTGTGAATTTTTCTTTTCCCATTTTTCAATTCTCCAAAGAGCATATTCCCGTGTACAGGTTTAATGTTTGCACAGTGTTGCTGGATCGCCCCGCACGGGAACAGGGCGGCACACCATCGCAGACAGGGTGATCAAATCAGTTGGTGACAGTGCTTGCTCACTTTGCGTAGCTTCGGTCTGTCCCGCAACGCCTTACTTAGCCCTTGCCGCCATGATGGCTTCAGACACATTGCGCGGGGCTTCCGTGTAATGCTTAAATTCCATGGTGTAGGTAGCACGGCCTTGCGACATGGAGCGCAGGGTGGTCGAATAGCCGAACATCTCAGACAGGGGCACTTCGGCTTTGATAGCCTTGCCGCCGCCAACCATGTCTTCCATGCCCTGCACCATGCCGCGGCGTGAGGACAAATCGCCCATCACGTTGCCGGCGTAGTCTTCTGGCGTTTCCACTTCGACGGCCATCATGGGTTCCAGAATGACCGGGCTGGCCTTGCGGCAACCGTCCTTGAAGCCGAAGATCGCTGCCATCTTGAAGGCGTTTTCGTTCGAGTCAACGTCGTGGTACGAACCAAAGTGCAGCGTCACCTTGACGTCAACCACCGGGTAACCGGCCAGCACGCCAGCGGTCAGCGCTTCGATCACGCCTTTTTCAACCGCAGGAATGTACTCGCGTGGCACCACCCCGCCTTTAATGGCGTCAACAAACTGGAAGCCTTTGCCTGGCTCATTGGGCTCAATCTTGAGCACAACATGGCCGTACTGGCCCTTACCGCCGGACTGGCGCACAAATTTGCCTTCAGAGTCTTCCACAGTCTTGCGGATGGTTTCGCGGTAGGCCACCTGGGGCTTGCCGACGTTGGCTTCTACACCGAACTCGCGCTTCATGCGGTCAACAATAATTTCGAGGTGTAACTCGCCCATGCCGGCGATCAGGGTCTGGCCGGACTCTTCGTCGGTCTTGACGCGGAAAGATGGATCTTCCTGCGCCAGACGCTGCAAGGCGATGCCCATTTTTTCCTGGTCAACTTTTGTTTTCGGCTCAACCGCCTGGGTAATCACAGGCTCAGGGAACACCATGCGCTCCAGCATCACGATGGATGAGGGGTCACACAAAGTTTCACCAGTCGTGACGTCTTTCAGGCCAACACAGGCAGCGATGTCGCCGGCGCGGATCTCAGAGACCTCTTCACGGTTGTTGGCGTGCATTTGCACGATACGACCGATGCGCTCTTTCTTGCCGCGAATTGGGTTGTAGACACTGTCGCCCTTTTGCAGCACGCCTGAATAAACGCGCACAAAGGTGAGCTGGCCGACGAACGGGTCGGTCATCAGCTTGAAGGCCAAAGCCGAGAACTTCTCGCTGTCGTCCGCCTTGCGGGTGACGGGTTTTTCGTCTTCGTCCATGCCTTTGACGGGTGGAATGTCCACTGGCGAAGGCATGAATTCAATCACGGCGTCCAGCATGCGTTGCACGCCCTTGTTCTTGAACGCGGTGCCGCACAGCATTGGCTGAATCTCACTGGCAATGGTGCGCGTGCGGATGCCAAGCTTAATTTCAGCTTCTGTCAAATCACCTTCTTCAAGGTATTTGTTCATGAACTCCTCATTGGCTTCAGCGGCGGCTTCAACCAATTTTTCACGCCATTCGACAGCCTGGGCTTGCAATTCGGCAGGAATGTCTTTGTACTCAAACTTCATGCCCTGCGAGGCTTCGTCCCAGTAGATGGCTTTCATCTTGATCAGGTCAACCACGCCGACGAAATTCTCTTCAGCGCCAATGGGTATCACGATGGCCACCGGGTTGGCTTTAAGGCGCAGCTTCATCTGGTCGTAGACCTTGAAGAAGTTGGCACCGGTGCGATCCATTTTGTTGACAAAGGCCAGGCGTGGCACTTTGTACTTGTTAGCCTGGCGCCAGACGGTTTCGGACTGGGGCTGCACACCGCCCACAGCGCAATAGACCATACAGGCACCGTCGAGCACGCGCATAGAACGCTCGACTTCAATCGTGAAGTCGACGTGTCCGGGGGTGTCGATGATGTTGATGCGGTGCTCCGCAAAATTGGTTTCCATGCCCTTCCAGAAACAGGTGGTCGCAGCCGAGGTGATCGTGATGCCACGCTCCTGCTCCTGCTCCATCCAGTCCATGGTGGCAGCGCCATCGTGCACTTCGCCAATCTTGTGGTTCACGCCGGTATAAAAAAGAATGCGTTCCGTGGTCGTGGTTTTTCCAGCGTCGATGTGCGCTGAGATGCCGATGTTGCGATAACGCTCAATGGGAGTATGGCGAGCCATGATAAATATCCTTGATTGCTCTAAAAAATTTCCAATGCCGACTAACGATGCCTGCTGCACATGCCCCCGGAATCCCTGTATTCAAGGATTTAACCGGAAGTTCGGCGTAGCGAGCGCCGCTTTGGCAAGGCGCAGACCCGCCAGACAGTGCTTTAGCACGGCAAGGGTCTGCAACGCCGCATAAGCGGTGCGCAGTAGCCGCTCAAAAGCGGAAGTGGCTGAATGCCTTGTTTGCTTCTGCCATGCGGTGCACTTCATCCCGCTTTTTCATGGCGCCGCCACGGCCTTCAGTGGCCTCCATCAACTCGTTCGCCAGGCGAAGCGCCATGGACTTCTCGCCACGCTTGCGGGCGGCTTCCTTGATCCAGCGCATCGACAACGCAAGGCGGCGAACCGGGCGCACTTCGACGGGCACCTGATAGTTGGCTCCGCCAACGCGGCGGGACTTCACTTCGACCATGGGCTTGACGTTGTTGATGGCCATCGTGAAGGCTTCAACCGGGTCTTTGCCTGGGTTTTTCTTCTCGATCTGCTCCAAGGCACCATAGATGATGCGCTCGGCAATCGCTTTTTTGCCGCCTTCCATGATCACGTTCATGAATTTGGACAATTCAACATTGCCGAATTTGGGATCCGGCAGAATTTCACGTTTGGGGACTTCGCGACGACGTGGCATTTTTCACCTCTTTGCTTCAGTTGGCGGCTTTGCGGCCGCCGCGAGAGTCAATACATCAGACTCTCACTTACTCAACCCAAAATCGGGTCACTACGTTTATTTACCGCGCCACGCGACAAACAAACACCTTTAACAATTTGAAAATCCGTTGGCTTATTTGGCCTTGGGTTTCTTGGCACCATATTTCGAACGCGACTGCTTGCGGTCTTTCACGCCTTGCAAATCGAGCGAACCACGCACAATGTGGTAACGCACGCCTGGCAAGTCCTTGACACGGCCACCGCGAACCAGCACCACGCTGTGTTCCTGCAGGTTGTGGCCTTCGCCGCCAATGTAGGAGATGACTTCGAACCCATTCGTCAGGCGCACTTTGGCGACTTTACGCAGGGCAGAGTTTGGCTTTTTAGGCGTGGTGGTGTACACACGGGTGCAGACACCACGGCGCTGCGGAGAGTTCTGCATGGCAGGACTCTTCGACTTGATGGTCTCGACCTCGCGGCCTTGACGCACTAGCTGGTTAATGGTTGGCATTGTTGAAAAATGTCCTTAAACGTGATGACAAGTCACTAAACGTTTGAAATTGGCAAAAAAACTTCTCTCTTCAGAATTTCCGAAAAGCCTTCTAGTATACCAGCCCATTTGAGAACACACAAATGGAAATGCGCCATCCCGAATAACGCAGCAGCGCTTGGCGCGTAATCCCAGAGGGTAAATCCGAAAAGGGTAACTCCCGATGCGTCAAAGTGGTGCAACGAATACAGTCCAAGTCACTCGCGGATTGGCCACAAGCCATGCGCCTTAGAGGGGCCGAGGAGACAGCCAAAACCAAACTAACCCTAATGCGTGCCCATTGCAGGCATGTTTTAAAAGGCATCGAAAACTCGATGCCTTTTTTGTTTTCCGGGCATGGAACCACCGCAATCAGGTCGCGCTTTTGCAATATTTAAGATAGCAAACTATTCAACACCTGAGGGAACATAAGCCTTATTTTTGGGCTCGCTTCCGTTTCGGGTGGCATCCCACTGCCCACACCAGCCTTAAGGTATTTTGTTTGCCCTTTGAAGCGGATTGCCGGTCGGTGCAACCGCATTGCCAGGCCAGGCCAGGCCAGCGACCTGACGCGGATTTCCAATTGGCGCTGGAGCCTGCGCTTTTTGAACAGCCAGGATATCTTCTTCGCTCGGATAAACACCGGCAATCCAAAAATCAAATACCCGTCTGGCGATTGGCGCTGAATTTGCTGCGCCAAATCCAGCGTTTTCAACGATCAGCGCCAGGGCTATTTTTGGGTTTTCGGCGGGTGCGAACGCTGTGAAAAGCGCGTGATCGCGAAAACGCTCGCCTACTTTTGCAGCTTCGTATTTTTCGTTGGCCTTGATTTGCACTACTTGCGCGGTACCAGTCTTGCCGCCACTGGTGTAGGGCGCGCCCTTGAAAGCCTGGGCTGATGTTCCTTCAATATTGACACCTACCATCGCGTTCCGAATTACGGCAATATTGGCGGGGCTTGCAATCGGCGCGCCCATGGATCCCTGTACTGTCGCGGTCGAGGCTCTGGTCAAAATATTGACAACTTGTTTGACCAAATGCGGCTTCATTTTCACGCCACCATTGGCCAGCGTGGCTGTGGCAGAGGCGAGCTGCAGCATGGTGAAGTTGTTGTAGCCCTGCCCAATGCCCAACGAGATCGTCTCGCCGGCATACCACTTTTGCTGCTCAGGACGTTTGTAGGCACGGCGCTTCCAGTCCGTTGAAGGCAGCAGGCCGCGCACTTCGCCAAAAATATCGATCCCGGTCAGCTCCCCAAAACCGAATCTTTGCATTTGCGCGTGCATCACGTCCACGCCGAGGTCATTGGCCAGGATGTAGTAGTAGGTATCGCACGATTGCACGATGGAACGGTACATGTTGACGGACCCGTGGCCACCTTCTTTGTCGTCACGAAAGCGGTGCCCGCCAAACATGAAAAAGCCCGGGTCTTGAATCGTCTGCTCAGGCGTGCGCTTGCCAGTTTCCAGGGCGGCCAGGGCCATGAAGGGCTTGTAGGTGGAGCCGGGTGGATAGGTGCCCCGCAGCGCCCGGTTCAAGAGTGGCTTGTCTGGCGATTCGTTCAAGCCCTGCCAACTGTCCTGGTCAATGCCCTCAACAAACAGATTGGGATCAAAGGTAGGCTTGCTGATAAACGCGAGCACCTCGCCGGTTTTGGGATCCAGCGCCACCAGCGCCCCACGGCGGTCGCCAAACAGGTCTTCGACCAATTTTTGCAACTTGATGTCAATCGACAGCATGACCGTGTTGCCAGGGGTTGAAGGGCTGCTGGCAAGTTTGCGGACAGCTCGACCGCCGGCAGAGGTCTCAACCGAATCAACGCCCGTCACACCATGCAGTTGCGTCTCAAAACTTTGTTCAACGCCGAGTTTGCCGATGTACTCGGTGCCTTTGTAATTCGTTTGCTCTTCATCTGGCCAGTCTTCCATGGCTTTTTTTTCAGCCTGGTTGACCCGTCCGATATAACCGATCACATGGCTGCCGATCTCGCCAAATGGGTAGTTGCGAAACAACCGGGCTTTGATTTCAACACCCGGAAAACGGTAACGCTGCGCAGCGAATTTGGCGACCTCCTCATCCGTGAGGCGGGTGCGGATAGGCAGGGACTCAAAACTTTTGGACTCGTCAACAAGCTTTTTAAAGCGTCGGCGATCCCGGGTCTGGATCTCGATGACACCGGCCAGCGCGTCAATCGTTTGTTCAGTATTGGTGACTTTTGACGGCGTGATCTCCAGCGTGTAGGCTGAATAATTGGTTGCCAACACGACACCGTTGCGGTCCAGAATCAACCCCCGGTTGGGAACGACCGGCACAATGGCCGTGCGGTTGTTTTCGGCCTGCTCTTTCAAGTCTTCATGCCGGACGATCTGGAGGTAGGCCAGGCGGCTTGCCAGCAGGATGAAGCAAAGCGCCACCACCCCGCTCGCCACCAGAATCCGTGCGCGAAACCGCGCCAGATCAGCCTCAACATTACGCAATTCAGTCATAACGGCCGATTCGCATCAGGGTCTGGGGCGCGGGTTTGCGGCAGCAGCAAGACCACGCTGACGAGCGGCCACAACACGGCTTCAATCACGGGCGCGGCAATCATCCAGAAACTCGGGAACACACCGCCCCCAATCAGCCGGATCAGCAACTCCAAAGAATGAGCGACCAGGAACAATGGAAACACCTGTATGGCCTGGGATGGCACCGAAAACCACAACAGGCGCCGGTGAATGGCGATTGCCAGAAAACTCAAGACCGTGTAGGCCAGCGCATGTTGGCCCAGCAAAGCACTGGTGTGCACGTCCATGGCGATGCCGAACAGAAACGCTGTGCCAATACCGACTCGCTGCGGCTGGTGCACACTCCAGAACACCAAGACCAATGCGAGTGCATCGGGCGTCCAGGCTGCCCGACCCCACAGCCCCATGTTTTGAAACATGTTCAGAAGCAATGCGATGAGTAATGAGCCCCAAATGAACAAGGGATTGGCTGGCAGCAGCAGTTGCTGGCCTTGGCGCATGATCATGGCGGTGCCTTTGTGGGGGCAGCGGCTTTTTTGCCGACCGCAGGGACTGCGGCTTCCGGTTCGGCTTGGCGCACAAATGCACCCTGAACGGGTTTAAGCACCATCACATGCGTTGTGCCAGACGCAAGCGCCAACGGCACGCACACAATCCGGGCAAACGCAGAGTCAACGCGGCGGTCTATCCGCAGCACTTTGGCCACCGGCAACCCGGGAGGGTAGACCGCATCAATGCCGCTGGTGGTCAACAGATCACCTTCCTGCACGTCAGCATTGGCCGACATGAAACGCAATTCCAGCCCTGCGCCCGTGGCTGAGCCGTCGCCAAAAGCGATCGCCCTTGCCCCCGTTCTGGTGTTGAGAACCGGGATCGCCTGATCACGATCCGTCACCAGCGTCACCTCACTCACGGATGGATAAACCCGCGTCACCTGACCCAACACGCCAGACTCATCCAGCACTGGAGAACCTGCCACCACGCCTTTCGTCAGACCAATGTCAACAATGACTTTGCGGGTGTAGGGGTCGGCTGCGTCATACAAAACAGATGCGGCCTGACCCAGCGTATCAACCCGGCTCTGCAAAACCAGCAACTGCCGAAGACGCGTGTTTTCGAGGGTGAGGGATTCAACCTGACCAGCCCGTTGTGACTGGGCGTTCAATTTTTTTTGGGTCAACTCTGTGGTGGCCTGCGAAGCATGCAAATCCTCAAAATACTTGCCCCCCCCGTGCGCCCAGGCTACCGGCTGCAGCACCAGCCATTGAACCGGGCGCAGCGCCGTCGCGACCACCAATCGAATCGGCTGTGCAACCTTGAACCGCGTGTCTGCCACCATCAGGAACAGCGACAGCGCGCTGAACAAGATTAGCTTGGACAGAGCCGAAGGTCCCTGCCTGAAAAACGGCGGTGGCGTGCGGTCAAGCGTCCCCAATGGCATGGGTGCCCGCCAGCTTATTCAGAGGTGAAAATCGACCCCAGCCGCTCCATGCGCTCCAGCGCAATGCCGCAGCCGCGCACCACACAGGTCAGCGGGTCTTCGGCCACCAGAACCGGCAGGCCGGTTTCTTCAGCCAGCAGGCGATCCAAGTCGCGCAGCAATGCACCGCCACCGGTGAGCATCATTCCGCGGTCAGCAATGTCAGCGCCAAGTTCGGGCGGTGTTTGCTCCAGCGCATTTTTGACGGCTGAGACAATATTGTTCAAAGGGTCGGTTAGCGCTTCGAGAATTTCGTTGCTCGAAATTGTGAAGCTGCGCGGCACGCCTTCTGACAGATTGCGGCCCCGCACTTCCATCTCTTTGACCTCGCTGCCCGGAAAGGCTGAGCCAATTTGCTTTTTGATTGACTCCGCTGTGGGTTCGCCGATCAACATGCCGTAGTTGCGGCGGATGTAGTTGATGATGGCTTCATCAAACTTGTCGCCCCCAACGCGCACGCTGCCTTTGTACACCATGCCGCCCAGAGAAATCACGCCAACTTCAGTGGTGCCGCCGCCAATGTCCACCACCATGGAACCACTGGCCTCGGAAACGGGCAAGCCGGCACCAATCGCCGCCGCCATGGGTTCTTCAATCAGGAACACATCACTGGCACCGGCACCCAGGGCAGATTCCCGAATCGCGCGGCGCTCAACCTGGGTTGAGCCACAAGGCACACAGATGATGATGCGGGGACTGGGTTTGAAAATCCCGCGCGGATGCACCATTTTGATGAACTGCTTGAGCATCTGCTCGGTCACCGTGAAGTCTGCAATCACGCCGTCTTTCATCGGGCGGATGGCTTCAATGTTGCCAGGCACTTTGCCCAGCATGGCCTTGGCTTCTTTGCCAACGGCTTGAATGGTTTTTTTGCCTTGCGGGCCGCCTTCGTGGCGGATGGCGACGACGGACGGCTCGTCCAGAACGATGCCTTTGTCGCGGACAAAAATCAACGTGTTGGCCGTGCCAAGGTCAATCGCCAGGTCGGTCGAAAAATACCGACGAAATGCGCTAAACATCAAAAATCCTCTCGGGCATGGCAAACATGTCAGCCTGCCACCGCCACTAAACCAACGTCAAAATTATGATTTGGAGCCGGAAATCCGCGAGCCCGCCAGAGTTCCAGCCAAAGGCGGGATAATACCCTATCGCCTGTGAATAACTGGCCGAAACGGGGCTCTTTACAGCCATTTACCAATTCATTCGCACCTGAAATTTGACTGATTAACACCCAGTTTCAACTCATTTTTGACCATGTCCCTGACATCTTCCGACATCTCCCGAATCGCCAATTTGGCCCGATTGGGCCTGAAACCCGTTGAAAGCGAACGTTTGCTGGCTGAAATGAACGGCTTTTTCGAGATTGTTGAAAAAATGCGGGCGGTTGACACCCAAGGCATCGAGCCACTGGCGCACCCGGTGTCCATCTTGTCCGATATTGCCTTGCGCCTGCGTGACGACCGCGCCACCGAACCCAACCACCGCGAAGCCAACCAGCGCAGCGCCCCAGCGGTCGAACGTGGCCTCTATCTGGTGCCCAAAGTGATCGAGTGACCCGGCCCCAAGCGAAACTGACGACCATGCAAATTCCGACCCAAATTCACGACCTGACCGTCGCACAACTCGCCCAACAGCTCCAGGCTGGCCGCTTGAGTGCGGTCGAAGTCGCCCAGCATTTTCTCGCGCGTGTGCAAAACCGGCTCGACCTGGGCTGTTACGTCGACATCAACCCCGAGGTGACGCTGGCCCAGGCCCGCGCCAGCGATGCCCGCCTTGCCAGCGGCCACGCGCGCGGGCTTGAGGGCGTACCCATGGCGCACAAGGACATTTTTGTGACGACAGATTTTTGCGCCACAGCTGGCTCCAAAATGCTGAAAGGCTATCGCTCTTCATTTGATAGCACAGTTACAAGCAAACTAGGGAACTTGGGCGTTGTTTCCCTCGGAAAGCTCAATTGCGACGAATTTGCAATGGGCTCCAGCAATGAAAACTCGGCCATCGCCCCTGTCGGCTTTGATGCGCCGATACCCGTCAAAAACCCCTGGGACACGACGCGTATCCCCGGCGGCTCCTCAGGTGGCAGCGCAGCCGCTGTGGCCGCCCGCCTGACCCCTGCTGCGACCGGCACGGACACAGGTGGCTCGATTCGCCAACCGGCCTCGTTTTGCGGCATCACCGGCATCAAACCGACCTATGGCCGCGCCTCACGTTACGGCATGGTGGCGTTTGCCTCCAGCCTCGACCAAGCCGGGCCCATGGCGCGCACCGCCGAAGACTGCGCCTTGCTGCTCAGCGCCATGTGTGGCCCCGACCTGGACCGCGATTCCACGTCGCTGGATGTGCCTGCCGAGGACTATTCGCGGACATTGAACGACTCCATTGCAGGCCTGCGCATCGGCTTGCCGCAGGAGTTTTTTGGCGATGGCCTGGCCCCCGACGTGCGCGCAGCGGTCGACGGCGCATTGAAGGAACTGGAAAAACTCGGCGCCAAGCCAGTGCCCATCTCCTTGCCCCGCACCGAGCTGTCCATCCCCGTGTACTACATCATCGCGCCGGCGGAGGCGTCGAGCAATCTGAGCCGCTTTGACGGCGTCAAGTTTGGCCACCGCGCCGCGCACTACACCGACTTGGCCGACATGTACAAGAAGACCCGCGCCGAAGGTTTTGGCGACGAGGTCAAGCGCCGCATCATGATCGGCACCTACGTGCTTAGCCACGGCTACTACGACGCCTACTACCTGCAGGCGCAGAAGATCCGCCGCATGATCGCCGACGACTTCCAGAATGCATTCAAACAGTGTGACGTGATCGCCGGCCCGGTGGCGCCCACAGTGGCCTGGAAGATCGGCGAAAAATCCGACGACCCGGTCGCCAACTACCTGGCCGACATCTACACGCTGCCCGGCTCGCTGGCCGGCCTGCCAGGCATGAGCATCCCGGTGGGCTTTGGCAACGAAAACATGCCCGTTGGCCTGCAATTGATGGGCAACTATTTTCAGGAAGCGAAGCTGCTGAATGTGGCGCACCGCTTCCAGCAGGCCACCGACTGGCACACCCGCAAACCCGCCGGATTCTGAAATGCCAATGATTTGCAGCTTTTACGGCATCATCAAGATGTATTGGGACGCCCGTGCGCCGTGCGCACGCACTGGTGCTTGAGTGGCCCGCTATGCACATAAATGAATTGAAAGAGGATTAGCCGCTATGCGAATCGAAGCACCAGCCGAAAAAGAAATTGCCTTTGGGCTAGAGCCTTGTTCGCCGCCAGTAATTTTTGTCACAACGACGGACACGTCCACATTGCATGTGACATTTGCTGATGGTGTCCAAGGAAGTGTTAGATTCATGCCAACTCATTTGA
Source organism: Burkholderiales bacterium (assembly GCA_025360385.1). GTDB lineage: Bacteria > Pseudomonadota > Gammaproteobacteria > Burkholderiales > Burkholderiaceae_C > JANYCG01. The sequence goes on from JANYCG010000188.1 coordinate 10,981, forward strand.
CTGGTGTTTTCGAGCCCCTGAGAAGCGTAAGTTTTTTTGAGCAAGTTCGCGTGGAACACGGCGCTGTCACTTGGCCTGACGAGCTGGATTTGGCGCCGGATGCGATGTATGACGCGGTCAAGAGCAACGGGGAATGGGCGTTGCGATAGGCGGCACCTTGACGATCAATAGATTGACAAATAGGCAATGACCCAACTCATCCACGGCTACGAAGTCATCATCGGCTTCGCAATCCACGCTCATTTTTGCGTTTAGCTATGCCCCCACTTTCAGACGACGCAATCGTCCAGTTGATTCGAGCTGGCGAGACGTACCGCTGCGAATTCAAAAGCAATCTATCAAACCGCGATGGCAAGGAGAAAATTTGCCGCACTTTGTGTGCACTTGCCAATGACATTCGCGGTACGAATGAAGTGGGGTTGATTGCCTTGGGTATCAATGACGATGGCTCGTCATCGGGCATTGAAGTAACGGATCAACTTGAGCTTGACATTCAAAACATTCGGGGCGAGGGGAAAATCATTCCCCTCCCGAGCTTCTCCACCCATAAGCGAGTTGTCCAGGGAAGAGACATTCTTTGCATCGAAGTGAAGCCCGCCATTTCGACCCCGATCAAATACGATGGACGCATCTATGTTCGCCCTGGCAACGCCACACTGATTGCGAGCAGAGAAGATGAGACGCGGCTGAACGAGAAGCGCCGCGCCAAAGACTTGCCAGACGACATTCAGGTTCTGGCGCACCTGCGCGTCAGCGACCTCAATATGGCGTATTTCAAAACCCAATACCTGATGCAGGCTTTTGCGGCAGATATTTTGGAAGCCAACGGGCGCAGCACCGAGGAGCAACTGGCCAGCACCAAGATGGTGGGTTCTGCCATCGACCCGCACCCCACCGTGCTGGGCATACTGTGCCTTGGTTTGTCGCCCACAGATGCCGTGCCTGGCGCATACGTTCAGTTTCTCAAAATAGCGGGCGCTGATTTGGCCGATGGTGCAATCCTTGACGAAGCCACGATTCAGGGCAACGTTGCGGATGTCATTACGCAAACAGAAGCCAAATTCAATGCCCACAATTTGATCGGCGTTGACTTCACGTCACAAGACCGTGAACTGCGAAAACCGTTGTACCCAAAAATGGCATTCGAGCAGTTGCTGCGCAATGCCATCATGCACCGCGCTTATCTCGACACCAATGCCCCTGTTCGGGTGTACTGGTATGCCGACCGCATTGAAATCATGAACCCCGGCGGCCCCTTTGGCTCAGTCACGCAAGATAATTTTGGCAAGCCCGGACGCACCGACTACCGCAACCCGAATCTTGCGGCGGCATTGAGAGACTTGGGGCTGGTTCAACGGTTTGGGGCTGGCATCAGCATTGCCAGCAAGGCATTGATTGACAATGGCAATGCCCCGCTGCAACACGAGGTAGACATCAACTTCGTTACCGCAATCATGCGCCATCGTCCATGACCAAACCCGTTTTTACCTTCTTCAATAACAAGGGCGGTGTCGGGAAAACCACTTTGGTGTATCACATCGCGCACATGTTCGCGTTGATGGGTGTGCGCGTATTGGCGGTAGATTGTGACCCGCAAGCCAACCTGAGTGCGGCGTTTTTGCAGGATGAAGAATTGCAAAAACTATGGGACGACACCCGACACCCCCAAACCATTTACAGGGCCGTTCAGCCCATGGTGCGAAAGGGTGATTACGCCAAGCCGCAACTTCAGGAAATCTCTGCACAACTGAATTTGATTGCGGGCGATCTTGGCTTGTCGTCTTTTGAGGATCAGTTGTCCGAGCAATGGAGCAAGGCCAATGACGATAAACAAGACTCTTACAGCCGCGCGTTTGATGTGCTGACCGCTTTTTGGCGCTGTGCGCAAGAGGCGGCACAAAACGTTCAGGCCGACATCATCATTTTTGATATTGGCCCCAACCTGGGGGCAATCAATCGATCAGTTCTTTTGGGAACGGATCACGTCATCGTTCCCTTAGGGGCTGATTTATTTTCACTGCGCGGGTTACAAAATATTGGCCCTGCCTTGCGTGACTGGCACACGTCGTGGGGAACCCGCAGCAGCAAACCGTTTGACGACTATGTTCTTCCCAAGGGCAATATGCATGTATTGGGGTATGTGGCCATGCAGCACCAGGAGCGGCTTTACCGGCCTGTTCAAGCGTACAAACAATGGGTTGATCGCATTCCCGTTGACTACCGGAAATACATCGTTGATCCGCCGGCTGAAAGTGCAAGTGGCGTTCCCAAAATTGAAGATGACCCCTACGCACTGGCACTGCTGCGGCATTACAAAAGTATCATCCCCATTGGGCAAGAAGCCCGCAAACCGATTTTTTCCTTGAAAACCGCCGATGGTGTGAGCGGCTCTCAATTGACGACGGTGCGCGCGGCTTACAGCGACTTCCATGCCTTGGCGATCAACATTCTGGGCAAGGCTTGCCCCGCACTTTTACAAAAAATCGTATGAGCGCCAATTTACTCATCCAGGGCTATGAAGTCGTGATCGGCTTCGAAACCCACACCCAGCTTTCCACAGAGAGTAAGATTTTCAGCCGCGCGTCGACCGCGTTTGGCGCCGAGCCCAACACCCAGGCCTGCGCGGTGGATCTGGCCCTGCCCGGCACGCTGCCGGTGATGAACAAAGGCGCGGTGGAGCGGGCCATCCAGTTTGGCCTGGCGATTGGCTCGCACATTGCGCCGCGCAGCATTTTTGCCCGCAAAAACTACTTTTACCCAGATCTGCCCAAGGGCTACCAGATCAGCCAGTTTGAAATTCCGGTGGTGCAGGGCGGCAGCGT
>JANYCG010000193.1 GCA_025360385.1 Burkholderiales bacterium
TGATTGCGCAATCCGGAGGCGGTGTGGTGGCTGCGTCTGAAAACCCCGCTGCACTGGCCAGCGCGGCAGAAGTGCTGGCGGCATTGGCTCCGGAGCAATTGCGCGGCATGGGACAGCGGGCGCGCGACTACTACGTGACGCATTTGGCTCTGACGGTTGGTGTCTCCAAATTTGCTGCAATTTTCAAACAACTGGGCGCTGGTGGGTTGGCAAAATGAAACGTTTGTTTGACATGGTGTTGAGCGCAATTGCCCTGCTGGCACTGTCGCTGCCGTTGTTATTTTTAGCGTGGCAAATTCGCCGCCGGCTTGGCAGGCCGATTTTCTTCCGGCAAAGCCGTCCTGGCTTGCACGGACAAGCCTTCGAGATGGTCAAATTCCGGACCATGACGGACGCCCGTGACGCAAATGGCAATTTGTTGAATGACGCTGACCGCCTCACTCGATTTGGCCGCTTTCTGCGCGCCAGCAGCCTGGATGAATTGCCAGAACTGTGGAATGTCCTCAAAGGCGATATGAGCCTGGTTGGGCCGCGCCCATTACTAATGGAGTATTTGCCCTTGTACTCGACCGAGCAGGCGAAACGACACGATGTGCGTCCTGGCATTACCGGCTGGGCGCAGGTCAACGGTCGAAACACGCTCAATTGGGACGACAAGTTCAAACTCGACGTTTGGTATGTAGTTAACCGATCCATGGTGCTGGACATCAGGATTTTGTGGAAGACCATTCGCAAGGTCGTGGCGCGCGAAGGCATTGCCGCAGCGGGAGAGGCGACCATGAGCAAGTTTGAAGGCAGTCCGCGTTGAAACGCAGCGGGAATTCTATGAACACGATGCAGAGATTCGCCATTTTCGGGGCGGGTGGATGTGGTCGCGGGGTTATGCCGTTGGTGCGGCATCAGCTCCAGCAATCAGCGCTACCCGCTTGGGACTTGGTATTTGTAGACGACAACCCGCCCGCAGGTCATGTCAACGGCCACAGGGTGCTGACCTATGCGCAGTGGCTGGCAGAGCCAGGTGAAGCCCATTGCATCAGCCTGGCAGTGGCCAACGCCAGAATCCGCGAACAACTGGCGGCGCGTTGTGTCAGCGACAACGTGGAATTTTTTGAAGCGAAGGCCGCCAATGTACTGGTCATGGACAATGTGCAGATAGGGTCGGGGGCGGTGTTGTGCCCGTTTGTGACGTTGACCAGCAACATCAGCATCGGCCGGCATTTCCATGCCAATCTTTACAGCTACGTGGAACACGACTGCGTGATTGGCGATTTTGTGACGTTTGCCCCTGGTGTACATTGCAATGGCAATGTCGTGATTCAGGATCACGCCTACATCGGCTCTGGCGCAGTACTGCGGCACGGTCAACCCGGCGAGCCTTTGACAATAGGGCGCAACGCATTTGTCGGGATGGGGGCGGTAGTTACAAAAGATGTGGAACCCGGCACAATGGTGGCCGGAAACCCTGCGAGGGTAATGGCCCAAAGAGCCAAGCAGTAAATAGAAACGAGGGGAACGAGAATGCAAAAAAATCAATTCTCCGCGTGGCCAAGCTTCTCAACTGAAGAAGCCAACGCGGTGCAACAAGTCATCCTGTCCAATAAAGTCAATTACTGGACGGGTACCGAATGCCGCGAATTTGAAAAAGAGTTCGCTGCATGGACTGGCACCCGGCACGCCGTGGCGCTGTCCAACGGCACACTGGCGCTTGACGTCGCTCTGAAGGCGCTAGGCATTGGGCCGGGCGACGAGGTGGTGGTGACGCCACGCACTTTCATCGCCAGCGTGTCCTGCGTTGTGAACGCGGGTGCCACGCCTGTTTTTGCCGATGTGGAGCCAGACAGCGGCAACCTTTCAGCCGCCACCATCGGCCGGGTATTGACGCCGCGCACCAAGGCGGTGATCTGCGTTCACCTGGCCGGCTGGCCGTGTGACATGGATCCCATCATGGCGCAGGCCGAACAACACGGGCTCAAGGTGATTGAGGACTGCGCCCAGGCGCACGGTGCCCGTTACAAGGGCAGAAGTGTGGGGTCAATCGGGCACATTGGGGCCTGGAGCTTTTGCCAGGACAAAATCATGACGACCGGTGGCGAAGGCGGCATGGTCACCACCAACGACGAAGCCTTGTGGCAATCTATGTGGTCTTACAAAGACCACGGCAAGAGCTGGCAGGCCATTTACGAGCGGCATGACGCGCCGGGGTTTCGCTGGGTTCACGATAGTTTTGGTACCAACTGGCGCATGCTTGAAATGCAGGCCGCCATAGGGCGCATCCAGTTGCACCAGATGGCGCAATGGTCAGCACAGCGCGCGGCTAACGCCGAGCTCATTTGGGCTGCGTGCCGCCCTCACGCCGTTGCCCGCGTGCCTGATTTTGGTTGCCATGCCGATGGCTGTGGTGGCAACTGCACCTTGACTTGCGGCACGGTGCACGGCCATTACAAATGTTATGTGTATGTACAGCCAGAGCACTTGGCCAAGGGCTGGAGCCGGGACCGCATCGTGGAGGCGATCAGAAACAAAGGTGTTCCGTGTTTTCATGGCTCCTGCCCAGAGGTGTACTTGGAAAAGGCGTTTGACGGCACCGGGCTTCGGCCAAAAGCGCGCCTTCCCGTGGCACGCGAACTTGGGGAGACCAGTCTGATGCTGCTGGTCCACCCCACCATCACACCCGCTGAAATTGAAAAAACCTGTGCGGTGTTGGAGCAGGTGCTGCACCACGCAAGCGGTGTCATGCCCCCTGCGGGCAATCCGCAATTCAAGGAAAGCACCTGGCTCACGACCAATATGGAATATTGATGTCGGCCACGCGCTGCTGAAATGCCCGTGGCCATCCGGTTTGCTGGCCATAGCGGCAGCATGAAGGTGCATGGCCTATATTTCTCCGGCCAGAATTGACGGCCCGCTTCGGTCGGTTTGAGATTGCACTCATCACCCATGTTCCTCACTGCCAAAATCCTCGCCTTCGCCACCCAACCCATCGCCTGGGCGCTTGTCCTGCTGGGCGCGGGGCTGGGCTTGCTGGCTCTGCGGCGCCCGCGTAAATGGGGTCTGCGCCTGGCCTGGGCTGCGTTTGGCGTGTTGTTGCTGATGGGTTGGCAACTGCCGGTTGAAGCCGTGTTGCGCCGTCTGGAGAACGCCTACGCGGCGCCTGACTTTAAAGCGCCACTGCCGCAGTACGTCGGCGTTGTGGTGTTGGGGGGGGCGCTGGAGCGCTCGGAGTTGTGGGCCAGGCCAGGGCAGGTGTCGCTCAAGGGCGAGGCCGAACGGATGACGGTGCCCGTGGGT
>JANYCG010000020.1 GCA_025360385.1 Burkholderiales bacterium
GTTTTCGCGACCAAGAGTTCTGACACCAGCGTGACCGTGGCTTGGAAATGCTACAAATTTAGTGTGCAGGTTGGCACATACGGTTGCTTCAGCAGCATACCGACTCATCAGTGATCTCAAAGCCGCGAGAGGAATGAGTGACGCGGCTGACGTGCAAAAAATCGTAAGCGCCCAGCGAACCCATATTGACCGCGCCCCGGCGGCTGTGGTTGCACTCAGGCGGATGAAGTTTTCGGCTTCCAGCGATGGGGCAACAACTCGTCGATCATGCTATTGCGCTGGGTTGGCAGGCGAGTCAAAACATCTTTGAGGTAGGCATACGGATCATGCCCGTTGAGCTTGGCGCTTTGGATCAGGCTCATCACCGCCGCACCACGCTTGCCTGCACGCAGCGAACCGGCGAACAACCAGTTGTTGCGTCCGATGGCAATGGGCCGAATCTGGTTCTCAATATGGTTGTTGTCCACCGGCAATTGCCCGTCAGACACGAAACGCGTCAGCGCACCCCAACGGCGCAGGCTGTAATCCAACGCTTTGGCCGTGGCCGAGCCATCGGTAATCTTCTGCCGGTGCAGAATCATCCACTGGCGCAAGGCATCGAGCAGTGGTTTTGAACGTTCCTGGCGTATTTGCCTTCTCTCATCGAGAAGGAGCTCTTTGATTTCCCGCTCAATGTCGTAAATCCTGGCAATCTGCTCCAGCGCACTTTGGGCGATTTGGCTCTTGTTGCTGACATGCAGGTCAAAGAACTTGCGCCGGGCGTGCGCCAGGCAGCCGACCTCCGTGACGCCCTGGGCCATCAACTGCTTGTAGCCACTGAAATCATCGCACACCAGGCTGCCTCGCCAGGCGCCCAGGAACACTTTGGCATTCTCCCCAGCGCGGGACTCGCAAAAGTCATACACCACAGCCTTGGTGTCTTCAAACGCCCCGGCAGCATAAGCCCAGAGATACGCCCGGTGGGTCTTGCCATTGCCGGGCTTGAGCATCTGCACCGGCGTTTCATCCGCGTGCACCACGCTGTGGCTAAGAATGTCAGCCTTGAGCGCATCCACCAAAGGCTGCAACTGCACACCGCAGATGCCAACCCAGGAGCCCAACGTGGAACGGGCAATGGCCAGCCCGGCACGGCCAAAGATGGCTTCCTGGCGGTACAGCGGCAAGTGGTCTGCAAACTTGGCCACCAGCACCTGGGCCAACAGACCAGCGGTGGGAATGCCCTTGTCGATGATGTGCGCGTCCACGGGAGCCTGGGTCAGTGTCTGGCACTGGGCGCAGGCCCATTTGCCCCGGATATGGCGCTGCACACTGAAGATGCCGGGCAAGTAGTCCAACTTCTCGGCCACGTCTTCACCGATGCGTTTCATCTGGCAACCACAGGCGCAAGTGGTGCAGTGCGGTTCGTGGTGAATCTGCGTGCGCGGCAGGTTCGCTGGCAACGGCTGGCGTTTGGGTTGCTGTTTGACCTGGGGTGTCTTGGGGGCCGGGGTGAGTTGTTCGATCTCGTCGCTCACCGCCTGCAAGTCCGCATCCAGGGTTTCTTCGAGCAAGCTGCGTTGCCCGGCACTGTAGCGCTCGCAACTGGCCGCGAACTTCAGGCGTTTGAGGTAGGCATTCTCATGCGTGAGTTTGTCGATGGTGGCTTGCTTGAAGCGAATTTCATCGGCGTTGCTGGTGAGCATCTTGAACAGCGACTGCACCGCTTCGCGCAATTCGTCTGCGCTCATGTGGGGCACTTGTTCGGGGGCGATCACCATGAAACGAAGTGTGCCATTGCACAATAAAAAGCGCTATCAGTGCATGTCCGTATTGATTATTTTGCTATCTTTTTAGAATAATTCAGACCATGGTGATTGACCCCGCGCTACCCATGCGCTGCCACGGCAAACCCAGCACCAGGGCGTCCAGCTGGACACGTTCGAGTGGGCAATTGTTGCTGCCCTGGGCCGCCCAGACGAAGCGGCCTTGGTGCAGTCGGCGGGCCGCCAGCCAGATGCCCAGACCGTCGTGCACCAGGACTTTGATGCGGTTGCCACGCCGGTTGGCAAAGAGGTAGGCGGTGTGCGCATGGGCGGCGCCAAAGACGGCGACGACACGCGCCAGTGCGGTGTCGGTGCCCGCGCGCATGTCCATGGGGGCGGTGGCAAGCCACACGGCATCGATGCGGATCATTTGAGAACGGCTGTGGTCCAGCTGGCAAAGTCAGCCATGGCGCACACGGGCCAGGTCAGGGCCATTGTCAGTGCGCCCTTGCGCACTTCTATTCTGATCGCCTGCCCTTTGGCCACAGGGGGCGGCACAGCCATTTGCACTGGCACGAATGCGGGAAGCGCAGGAGTGTTGGGCAGGTGCGGCGCAACCAGGCGGTGGCATCCGTTTTGCTGATGCTCCTTGAGCCAGCGGTGCAGCACATTGGCGTTCATCCCGTGTTGCCCTGCCAATGCCGCGATGGACACACCAGGCTGCTGGCAAGCTGCCACCAATTGGGCTTTGAACTCGGGCGTGTAGGTCCGGTGGGTGCGACGGGGCGAATAGCCGGAAATCTCTGATCCTTTGAGCATGGTGTCCACGATGGTTTGCGTGCACACGATCTTGCGAGACTACCGGGAGTAATTCAAGATGGGTTTACTGGGCGCTTACGCCTTTGCCGCCAAAATTGCGCACTAATTGGTAGCCGTTCACAAGGGGAGCTCACGATGTTGATTTTTCGCGGATTCGGCATCGGTTTGCTCATTGCGAAGTACCTGGAGGCGTTTGAGGGAAGACACTATTGATCTTTACCTAAATCATGACAACGCTTAATCGTCTCAAGCGTTATACCTCCAGTAACGATATTGGAGAATGCAGTCATGGCAAAGACGGGATTGAGCGAAGCGGCGAAGAAGCGGATCAAGGCAGGACGGATGCT
>JANYCG010000217.1 GCA_025360385.1 Burkholderiales bacterium
CCCGCAGGGTCGGTCGGATGCCGGCCCGAAACAAGGCCTCGGACGCGTAAATGTTGCCAACCCCCACCACCACGTCCCCTGCCAGCAAAACCTGCTTGACAGCGGAGGTTCGAGCTTGCAGCCCGAGATAAAACGCATGCAGGTCAAAGCCGTTTTCAGCCGCGTCCGACAGCGGCTCCATCCCGAGTTTGCCCAATAACTTTTGTGCTTGTGGCGAATCCTCAGAGGGTGCATAGACCACTGCGCCAAAACGCCGAGGGTCTTTCAGGCGCAGTGTGCCGCAGCTGGTGACGAGATCAAAATGGTCATGGGCACCTGCCAACGGCATCTTGTCAGCAAACGCCAGGCTGCCGGACATTCCCAGATGCACCATCAGCAAGCCGCGACTCAATCCATCGTCCAAGTCCGTACCGTGAGTATGACCAGACTTGCGCGCAAGGTCGATCAGCAAATATTTCCCACGCCTGCGCACGTTGGCTATTTTCCAGCCCACCAGTTCGGTCGGCGCACAGCCCAATGGCCAACGCAGGGGTTTACCCATTCGGCAGGACACGACCAGGGCACCCTTGATCCGATCAACAAAGCTAAGCCGGGTGACCTCGACTTCTGGCAGTTCAGGCATCTATTTACCCACCATTTGCAAATAATTAATTCGAGCTTGGATTATTATGGTTTCCCGTTGACCTTTAAAACCTCATTGCCATGCCGAACCCACACCTGCCATTGATTCGGCATGCCTTATCGGCCGCTGGCGCAATTGCCGTACTGCTCCTGGCCACAAGCGCCTCGTCATTTGCACAGGGCAGCGCGAAACCCGATGGCGCGAACGCTGCCAGCGCCGACGCCCCCGACATAGCAACATCTACACTGGATGCAGAGTTGTTTTACCAACTCATGTTGGGTGAACTCAACGTGTTTTCCGGCGAGGCGGGTGCCGGTTTTTCATTGATTCTGGATGCCGCCCGAAAAACGACCGACAGCAAACTGTTCGAGCGCGCTATTTCGGTTGCCCTGCAAGGGCGTTCGGGCGAGTCTGCGCTGCAGGCGGCCAGGGCCTGGCGCCAGGCCCTGCCGGCCTCCAGGGAAGCCAACCGCTATGTTTTGCAGATCCTGATTGGGCTCAACCGCCTGGGCGAAGCTCAGGAGCCGCTCAAGCGCGATATTGCCACCATTGACCCCAAAGACCGGGCCAACGCCATTTTGGCCGCGCCGCGGTTTTTTGCCCGCGCGGCCGACAAAAAACTGGCCGCCACGACAGTGGAACAGGCTTTAGCTGACTACCTTGCCAACCCCACCTTAGGTGCGCAAGCCTGGACTGCTGTTGGGCGCATGCGTGGAGATGCAGGCGACACGGCGGGCCTGCTGGAGGCGGCCCGCCAGGCCCAGGCAATTGACCCGGCTTATGAAGGCGCGGCCATTCTTGCACTCAACCTGGTCAGACCCAAAACACCTATCGCCGAACAGATTGTGCGCAAGTATCTTGAGGGGAAACCGCTGACGGACGTGCGAATGGCCTATGCACGCGCCCTGCTGGATGGCCAGCGTTATGCCGATGCGATGGCGCAGCTTAAACTTGTCATCGACGAGCGCCCCGACCATGACAGTGCCTGGCTGATTTTGGGTTCGCTCGAATTACAGGACAAGAAACCCCTGCTCGCCGAGAAATCTTTTTTGCGGCACATTGAATTGGCCGCTCAACCTGGCCGGTCTGCCAGCCCGGAAATGTCACGCGGCCTCGCACAAGCTCACCTGTCGCTGGCCCAGATTGCGGAACAAAAAGGCGACCTGACAGCGGCCGAGAAATGGCTTGCCAAGATTGAGAACGCGAACGAAATGGTCAGCGCTCAAAGCCGTCGGGCCGCCATACTGGCTCGCCAGGGCAAACTCGAGGAAGGCCGTAAGTTGTTGCGCAGCTTGCCCGAAAAAACACCTTCAGACGCCCGCATGAAAATAATGGCCGAGGTGCAATTGCTGCGCGACAACAAACAGTACAAGGCGGCTTACGATTTCCTGGCCGAAAAAACGAAATCTGGCCCTCCAGATTACGAATTGCTTTACGACCAGGCCATGCTGGCAGACAAAATAGGGCAAAGCGCTGAGATGGAGCGCCTTTTGCGCCAAATCATCGCGGGCAAACCGGATTACCAGCACGCCTACAACGCGCTGGGTTACTCGCTTGCGGAGCGCAATTTGCGCCTGCCTGAGGCAAAAACGCTGATCCTCAAGGCCCTTGAATTCGCGCCCGACGATCCCTTCATCACCGACAGCCTGGGTTGGGTAGAGTTCCGCAGCGGCAACACCACTGAGGCTTTGCGAATTCTGCAAACCGCCTTTACCGCAAGGCCCGACGCGGAAATCGCGGCCCATCTGGGCGAGGTCTTGTGGGTCAGCGGGCAACGCGACCAGGCGCTGGCAGTCTGGCGCGAAGGTTATGCGCTGAACGCTGAGAATGAAACCTTGCAAGAAACCCTCAAACGGCTGCGCGTGAAGCTGTGATTTGTTTGCGTTTGGGTTTGGGTTTGAGCCGGGTTTTTGGCCGTCTCGTATGCGCAGCAATTACTATAATTTTAATAGCTGGGTGCGCCCATGTCACAAGGACTTCTGGCATAAGCGGGGTAACGAATGGGTCGGCGATCGCCGTCAGCCAATATCGGGGGCGACTGGCGCTGAAACTCGACCCTTCCAACTCATCCTACCCATCTAACTCAGCGGACGCACCCGTCCAGGGGCAGTCGTTTTTCGCCAGTTTTGAACTTTCGGGCCGCAGTGAAGCGGGTGAGTTAAATTTGTATTCGCCGCTTGGCAGCACACTGGCCAAGCTCAAATGGTCGCCCAGAATGGCCATCCTGGAATCCAGCGGCCGAACGCAAGAATTTGCCTCATTGAACGATATGGCTAACCAGGTTACTGGCGCGGCCGTTCCCCTTGCCAGCCTATTTTCTTGGCTGGCAGGCGTTGACGCCACAGCGGCTGGTTGGGAGACCGATTTTTCGCAATTTTCCAATGGCAGGTTCACCGCACGCAGACTTGTTCCCTTGCCGGGTGCCGAGCTCAAAATCATTCTGGAGCAATGAATTGAAGGCGATTTACGACGTCAGCGCGCCGGCAAAACTGAACCTGTTTTTACACATCACCGGCAGGCGTGCGGATGGTTACCACCTGCTTCAATCAGTTTTCATGCTGATCGACTGGTGCGACACGCTGCATTTTGAAACTCGCCCGAATGGCCAGATTAGCCGCAGCGATGTGCTAGCGGCAAACCCGAATTCGACGATCGAGCGCTTGCCGCCAAACGACCTGACCGTTCGCGCGGCCACAGCGCTCCAGGCAGCGACTGGTTGCACCAAGGGTGTTCATATCAGCATCAAAAAAAACATTCCGATTCAGGCTGGAATGGGCGGAGGCTCATCAGACGCGGCGTCCACACTTTTGGCGCTGAATCGCCTGTGGAGTCTGGATCTGCCGCTGCCTATGCTGGCGAAAATCGGCCTCAGGCTCGGCGCAGATGTGCCTTTTTTTTTGGGCGGCGGCAACGCCTGGATTGAAGGCATCGGCGAACAAGTCACACCGGTCACGCTGCCCGACGCGAATTTTTTGGTGGTCAAACCCGATTCAGGGATTGAAACGGCCAGAATTTTCTCGCATGCTGAACTCAAACGCAACACCGCAACTGCTATAATTTCAGGCTTTGCTGCAAACCCGTTTGAGTTCGGTAGCAATGATTTGCAAAGTGTTGCCCAGGGTTTGTGCCCGGGTGTTCTTCAGGCCGTCGAGTGGCTGGAGTCTCGGGGCCTGCATGGCCGCATGACGGGTTCTGGCAGCGCAGTGTTTGCACACCTGAAGGACAGTCGGCTGGCTGACAGTCTGGCGCAATTGCAAACTGATGTGCAAAGCGAACTGGGTAATCTGCCATTTTCTGGCAGAGTCTGCAGTAATTTGCAAACCCATCCACTTAGCGGATGGGCCCGCAGCGAAGTGTAAGTTGATGGTTGGCAGCCCATGACACCTTGGTGTTTTGCTGCTGACCGGTGTAGGGGAGTCGCCAAGTTGGTTAAGGCACTGGATTTTGATTCCAGCATGCAAAGGTTCGAATCCTTTCTCCCCTGCCAAATATTCGGACGTATAGATATTCGGACGTATAGATATTCGGACGTGTAGACATTCGGACGTATAGATGGATATTTGCGTATTCGTGTTTGTTTCACTGGTTTTTTTCACTATTTTTCGCCCCGAACGGTATCTTGACTGACTGCCGTCTGATGCCATCCGAACCTTAAGCTGGAATTCTCATGCAGGCTGCTCCGACCCCTGATTTCATGGTGTTTACCGGCAATGCCAACCCGGCCATGGCGGCAGATATTGCAAGGCACCTGAACATTTCACTCGGTGCTGCGTCAGTGGGCCGCTTTTCTGACGGCGAAGTCACAGTCGAAATCAATCAAAACGTTCGAGCCAGGGATGTTTTTGTGGTGCAAAGTACCTGCGCACCAACCAACGAAAACCTGATGGAACTGCTCATCATGGTTGACGCCCTGAAACGCGCATCCGCCGAGCGCATCAGCGCGGTGATTCCCTATTTTGGCTATGCGCGGCAGGACCGCCGCCCGCGCTCCAGCCGTGTGCCAATCACCGCCAAAGTAGTCGCCAACATGCTGCAGGCGGTAGGTGTGGCCCGTGTGTTGACAATGGATTTGCACGCTGACCAGATTCAGGGGTTTTTCGACATTCCGGTGGACAACATTTACGCCTCGCCGGTTTTGCTCGGCGACGTGCGGCAAAAGAATTACGAAGACCTGATCGTGGTCTCGCCCGACGTAGGTGGCGTGGTGCGCGCCCGCGCGCTGGCCAAGCAGCTCAACTGTGACTTAGCCATCATTGACAAGCGCCGCCCCCGCGCCAACGTCAGCGAGGTGATGCATGTCATCGGTGAAATTGAAGGGCGAAACTGCGTCATCATGGACGACATGATCGACACGGCCGGCACCCTGGTCAAGGCCGCTGAAGTGTTGAAGGAGCGCGGTGCCAAAAAAGTGTATGCCTATTGCACCCACGCTATTTTCTCCGGGCCTGCGATTGAACGCATCACCAATGGCCCGGCGCTGGACGAGGTCGTCGTCACCAACACCATCCCCTTGAGCGCCGCCGCCGCTCAATGCCAGAAAATCCGCCAGCTCACCGTAGCGCCACTGATCGCCGAGACGATCCAGCGCATTGCCAAGGGTGAGTCGGTGATGAGTTTGTTTTCAGACCAGGAAAACCTTTTTTGAGGTGCCTACAAAATCTCTTTGGTGATTTTGTAAACCCTGTTCTGAAGACATCGCCCGGCACCAGGCCAATTCCGGCCTGTTGCCTTTTTAAATCAGAGCCACACTGGTCGCGGTGGGTTCTTTCAGGAGTCAATTATGAAATTCGTCGCTTTTGAGCGCGCCAAGCAGGGTACGGGTGCGAGCCGCCGTCTCCGCATCACCGGTCGCACGCCCGGCATCGTTTACGGGGGCTCTGGCCAGCCCCAGCTGATCGAACTCGATCACAACGCCTTGTGGCACGCCCTCAAAAAGGAAGTGTTCCACTCCACCGTGCTCGACATGGAAATTGACGGCAAAGACAACAAGGTATTGCTGCGCGACGTGCAAATGCACCCGTTTCGGCAGTTGGTTTTGCACATTGACTTTCAGCGCGTCGACGCCACCACCCTGTTGCACATGAAAGTGCCCTTGCATTACAGTGGCGACGAAAACTCACCGGCTGTCAAAACTGAGGGTTGCATCGCCAACCACGTGGTGACCGAGATCGAAATCAAGTGCCTGCCCGGCGACCTGCCCGAGTTTATTGCGGTGGACTTGAGCGGCCTGAAAAAAGGCGTATCGCTCCATTTGAACGACATCAAGCTGCCCAAGGGCGTGACGGCGGTGACACACGGCAAGAACAACCCGGTTTTGGTTTCCGTCGTGATGGTGGCAGGTGCCGAACCGGTTGCCGCCGACGCAGCCGCAAGTGCTCCCGCAGCGGGTGCGCCTGCTGCAAAAGCAGCAGCGCCAGCTACCAAGGCAGCGCCCGCCGCCAAAGCGGCTCCTGCCGCCAAAACGCCTGCAGCCAAAGCCCCGGCCGCCAAGAAATAAAGCGGCGACAAAGACGCACGGCGCGCCATCGGGCACCCGTGTCAACGGCCCACTTCAGTGGGCCGTTTTCGTTTGATGCGCATAATTTCACCATGATCAAACTTTTCGTGGGGCTGGGCAACCCTGGTCCGGATTACGCAGCCACGCGCCATAACGCCGGCTTTTGGTGCCTCGACGCCATCGCGCACAGCCTGGGCGCCACACCGACCATGGACAAATCCCACCATGGAATGATCGCGCGGACGATGGGTCAAAAGCAGACCATTTGGCTGTTGAAGCCTCAGACCTTCATGAATTTGTCGGGCAAATCAGTGGCTTCGCTGGCCCGGTTTTTCAAAATCGCCCCCGACGAAATTTTGGTCATGTATGACGAGCTGGATATTGTTCCCGGCGAAGTCAAATTGAAGCTTGGCGCAAGCCGCGGTACCCACAATGGCCTGCGCGACATTTTCGACCAGCTTGGCACCGGCGACTATTGGCGCTTGCGTATTGGCATTGGTCATCCGGGCGTGAAAGCCGAGGTCTTGAATTGGGTTTTAAAGAAACCTTCGCTCGACCACCGCATCGCCATCGACCAGTGCATAGACCGCGCAGTCAAAGCCCTGCCATTGCTGATTGACGGCGACATGGAAAAAGCTACCATGCTGCTGCACACCAGCAAACCGCCCCGGCCCAAGCCGGACAGGCCAGACAGACTGGACAAGCCAGCACAGCCACCCGCAAACCCCCCAATGATTTTGGAGCCAAAAAATGATTGACCGCTTTTTAATTGTTACATTTTTAGTAGCTACATATTCATTATCCACAGGGACTTTGGCCCAAACTGTCTACAAGTGTGGCAATAACTACAGCCAGGCACCCTGCCCTGGCGGCAGCCCGGTTGACACCGCTGATGCGCGCTCGTCAGAGCAGAAAAATCGGGCTGACAGCGCCAATAAACAAAGCGCCAAAACGGCTGATGCGATGGAGAAATCCCGCCTGGCGCAAGACAGTCGCAATCTGGCAGGCAATCGTGCAGGCGCCACCATCATCGCCGCGCCGGCTCCTATGCCGGATGCCGCGCCTGAGCAACCCAAGGTCATAGGCAAAAAGAAAAAAGGAAAGCCGGAGTTTTTCACAGCGCAGGAACCCGGTGCGAAAAAGCCGAAAAAGACAAAAAAAAATACGACTTCAAAAACGGCAGAAAAATAAGTCAGTTGGCCGCTGGCCTCACCACCAACTGCAAGCGCCTGTATTTTCGCCAAAGCGTCTCCTGGCTTTCAACAAACTGCGGGTGGATGGGGATACATGCCACCGGACAAACTTGCACGCACTGGGGCTCGTCAAAATGGCCGACGCATTCGGTGCACTTGTGCGGGTCAATTTCGTAGATTTCCTGTCCCATGTAAATGGCGTCGTTCGGGCACTCGGGCTCGCACACGTCGCAGTTGATGCATTCGTCGGTGATGATCAGAGCCATGCTGGGTATTATCGAACGTCTTGTCCAACTTTCACGTTACCACTTCGTCAATGGGCTTGTTCCTCCTCAAACGTTTTGCCACCTTGATCGGCACGCTGATCGGGGCTTCGGTTCTCGTCTTTTTGGTGCTGGAAATCCTGCCCGGCGACGCGGCCATGATCCTGATGGGTCCAGATGCCGCACCCGACGCGGTACGCGCCTTGGCGGTCAAACTGGGGCTGGACCAGCCGCCCCTGGCGCGTTACTTTCATTGGGTGGTCGGCATGTTGACGCTGGATCTGGGCAACAGTTACACCTACAGTTCCCCGGTGCTGGACTTGATACTGGAGCGCCTGACCTTGACCGCGCCGCTGGCTTTGATGGCCATGGCCCTCACGGTTGTTTTGGCCCTGGCCTCGGGCGTTTATGCGGCGTCCAACCACAACAAGGCCGGTGACGTGTCCTTGATGGGCCTAACCCAGATCGGCATTGCCATTCCAAACTTCTGGTTTGCGATTCTGCTGATCCTGCTCTTCTCCGTCCACTTGCAATGGTTTTCCGCGGGCGGATTTTCCGGCTGGTCTGACGAGCCGCTACAGGCCTTCAAGTCCTTGCTCTTGCCCGCCGTGTCGCTGGCGGTCGTGCAGTCGGCCATCCTGGCCCGTATCACCCGCTCGGCAGTGTTGGAGGTGCTGCGAGAAGACTTCGTGCGCACCGCCAGGGCCAAAGGCCTGTCCCGGCGCGCCACGGTCTGGCGGCACGTATTGCGCAATGCCATGATCCCTGTCATCACCGTGATGGGTTTGCAATTTGCTGAACTGCTGGCCGGCACCATCGTGGTCGAAAACGTTTTTTACCTGCCTGGCCTCGGCCGCCTGATTTTTCAGGCCATTTCTAACCGAGACTTGATCGTGGTGCGCAACTGCGTGATGTTGCTGGCCACCATGGTGGTGGTGGTGAATTTTGTAGTGGACGTGTTGTATGCGGTGATTGATCCACGGGTCAAGGCGAGTGACATATGAGTGCGCCAGGCAGCCGGTACATGGGCACTGCTGAGCCTGCTGCTGCAGCAAAAGAGGCAAACGCTTTCTGGCACCGCTGTTTGAAGCACCGCAGTTTCACCATCGGCGCTGCGCTCACGCTTTTGTTGGTGGCCGCCGCCCTGCTGTCCCTGGTGTGGACACCCTGGTCGCCTTATGAAATCGACATGGCGCTCAAGCTCAAGCCGCCCACGGCTAGCCACTGGCTAGGCACCGATCCGTTTGGCCGCGACGTATCGTCGCTGCTGCTGGTGGGCGCGCGTAATTCAATTCTGGTGGGTGCCATCGCCGTCAGCATTGGCCTGGTCGTCGGGGGTGGCCTGGGCTTGCTTGCGGCCGCCCGGCGGGGCTGGGTCGAGGAATTGATCATGCGCCTGGCAGACTTCACCTTCGCGTTTCCGGCGATCCTATCGGCCATCATGATGACGGCCGTGTTTGGCGCAGGCATTGTCAACTCCATCATCGCCATCGGCATCTTCAACATCCCGAATTTCGCCCGCATCACGCGGGCCAGCGCCAATGCGGTGTGGGCACGCGAGTTCGTGCTGGCGGCCCGGGCCTGCGGCAAAGGGCCTTGGGCCATCACGTTCGAGCACATCCTACCCAATATTTCATCGGTATTGATCGTTCAAATCACCATCCGTTTTGCCATTGCCATTCTGGCCGAGGCCGCGTTGTCTTACCTGGGCCTGGGCACCCAGCCGCCGCAACCATCCTGGGGGCGAATGCTCGCTGAAGCGCAGACATTGTTGTTTCAGGCGCCCTTGCTTGCGGTGTTTCCAGGTCTTGCAATTGTGCTGGCCGTGCTGGGCCTAAATTTGCTGGGTGATGGCCTACGCGACCTGATGGACCCACGCCTGGTCCGCCAACGCTGACGTCCACGTCCACGTCCACCATGCCGCCGACTGAAACATGCCTATTCTTGACGTCAACCAACTGAGCGTGCAATTGCAAACCTCCCGCGGGCCGGCGCTGGCTGTGCGTGACCTGAGCTTTACTCTCGAAAAAGGAGCTACTTTGGGCCTGGTTGGAGAATCCGGTTGTGGCAAATCCATCACCGCGCTGGCGGTTCTGGGGTTGTTGCCTGAGAACGCAGTGGTCAGCGGCAGCATCCGTCTGGACGGCGTTGAACTGGTCGGGCTGGGCGAAGACGCCCTGTGCCGTTTGCGCGGCAGCCGCATCGGCATGATTTTCCAGGAGCCCATGACCGCCTTAAACCCGGTGCACAGCATAGGCCGCCAGGTGGCCGAGCCGCTTCGCCTGCACCGGGACACATCGCCTGAAGACGCACGCAGGCAAGCCATCGCCTTGCTGGACCGTGTCGGCATCCCCAATGCGGCGGGCCGGTTTGACGCCTACCCCCACCAGTTTTCTGGCGGGCAGCGCCAGCGCATCACCATCGCCATGGCGCTGGCCTGCAACCCCGACATCCTGATTGCCGACGAGCCGACCACGGCCCTCGATGTCACGGTTCAGGGCCAAGTCCTGCGCCTCATCAGCGAGCTGGTTCAGGAGCGCGGCATGGGCCTGATCCTGATCTCGCATGATCTGGGGGTGATCGCGCAAAACGTCTCGCGCATGATGGTGATGTATGGCGGGAGCGTGGTTGAAAGCGGTCCCACGAAAGCGGTGTTCACCCACCGCGCCCATCCCTACACCCGTGGCCTTTTTGGGGCGCGGCCGCAACTGGGTGCGGCGCGGGGCGCACGCCTGGTCACCATCCCGGGCAGCGTGCCTGAGCTGGTTGACTTGCCGCCGGGTTGCCGCTTTGAAGGCCGTTGTCACTACGCGGTGGCGCAATGCGCAAACCAAGCACCCGCGCCAACACAGCTAAGTAGCGGACATTGCGCCAGCTGTTTCCAACTCGCCCAGATTGCGCTTGAAGCGACACCCAAGGCGCCTGCATGACGATGCCGCTGCTGCAAATTGAAGCGGTCACACGCCACTACGCCCTGCCGCGCGAGCATCTGTGGCGCGCTGCGCCCTCGGTGCAGGCCGTGTCTGGCATCAGCCTGACAGTTCATGCAGGCAAGAGCTTGGGCCTGGTCGGTGAATCCGGCTCGGGCAAGTCGACTTTGGCGCGCCTCGCCATTGGGCTGGAGAAGCCGGACCAGGGCCGCGTCTGCATCCTCGGGCAAGACCTGGCGCTGCTCAAGCCAGCGGCCCTGCGGCGCGCGCGGCGCGATTTCCAGATGGTGTTTCAAGACCCCTACGGCTCGCTTGACCCACGCCAAAAAATCGCCACGATCGTGGCCGAGCCGCTGGCCGCTTTGGGCGCCATCAGTGCGGCCCAATTGCGCTCACAGGCACACGAGGTGTTGCTGTCGGTGGGCTTACGCCAAACCGACCTGGACAAATACCCGCATGAATTCTCGGGTGGCCAGCGCCAGCGCATCGCCATTGCCCGGGCGCTGATCACCCGTCCGAAACTGATCGTCGCCGATGAACCTGTCAGCGCCCTGGACGTCTCAGTGCAGGCCCAAGTGCTCAACCTGATGCAAGACCTGCAACAGCAGTTTGGCGTGACCTATCTGCTGATCAGCCACGACCTGGCTGTGGTCAACCATTTGTGTGATGACGTGGCCGTGATGTTTCAAGGCAAGGTGGTTGAACAGGGCTCGCCTGAGGAACTGTTCAACCACGCCCAGCACCCTTACACGCAGACCTTGCTTGCGGCTGTGCCACGGCTCGATGCACTCGCAGGCGCACTTTGAACACTTGCCTGGTTAGTGCTATCGTCTGATCTCTTTCTCCAACAGGAACCCGCCATGCTGAAACGCCGAAACGTATTGACCACCTCCGCCGCCAGCGCAGTCCTGGCGTCTTTGCCCCTGACCGCGCTGGCGCAAGGCAAAAAAGACAGCCTCGTGATCGGCATGACGCTGGAGCCCACGCCGGGGCTTGATCCCACTGGGGGCGCTGCGTCGTCCATTGCCGAGATCACGCATTACAACGTGTTTGAAACCCTGACCAAAATCAACAGCGACGGCACAGTGTCACCCTTGCTGGCGGAAAAATGGGAAATCTCACCCGACCTCAAAACCTATACCTTCACACTGAGAAAAGGTGTCAAGTTTCAAAACGGCGAAGCCTTCAACGCCCAAAGCGCAAAGTACTCGTTTGAGCGGGCTGCCGGTGAAAAAAGCACCAACAAGGACAAACGCACTTTTGCCAGCATGGAAAGCGTCGCCGCCATCGACGACCAGACCCTGGTTGTCATCAACAAGGAGCTTGACCCGGACTTCTTGTTCCTGATGGGGCAGGCCACCGCCATCATGGTGGAGCCCAAAAGCGTTGACACCAATGCCACCAAACCCGTCGGCACTGGCCCCTACAAACTTGACGTGTGGAACAAGGGTTCGTCGGTCAGCCTGGTCAAATGGGACGGCTACCGCAACGCGGCGCAGGTCAAGCTGAAAAAAGTCACTTTCCGCTTCATCAGCGACCCGGCCGCCCAGGTGGCAGCCCTGCTGGCCGGTGACATCGATGCCTTCCCGCGCGTCACGCCACGCAGTGTGGCGCAGTTCAAAAACAATGCCAAGTTCCAGGTGCTGGTCAGTGGCTCCCGCGCCAAAACCATTTTGGCGATGAACAACAAAAAGGCCCCGCTCAATGACGTGCGGGTACGCCGCGCCATCGCCGCCGCAATTGACCGCAAGGCCGTGATTGAGGGCGCAGGTGATGGTTATGGAGCCCCCATCGGTAGCCACTATGTGCCCGGCGGCTTCGGCTTTGTGGACACCACGGGCATCAACCCCTTCAACGTTGAAAAAGCCAAGGCCCTGCTGGCGGAAGCGGGCATCAAAACGCCGCTGGAACTTTCGCTCAAACTGCCGCCGCCGCCCTATGCACGCCAGGGCGGCGAGGTGATTGCGGCGCAACTGGCCAAGGTTGGCATCATCGCCAAAATTGAGAACGTCGAATGGGCGCAGTGGCTCAGTGGCACTTACACCAACAAAAATTACGACCTGACCATCATCTCGCACGTGGAGCCCTTCGATTTGGGCAACTTCGCCAAGAAAGACTACTACTGGGGTTACGACTCACCCGCGTTCAATACGCTGTTCGACCAGATCAAAAACAGCCCGCGCCCAGCCGACCGCGCCAAACTGCTGGGCGACGCACAGCGCATGCTGGCCAATGAAGCGGTGCACGGCTTTTTGTACCAGCCGCAGTGGATTTCACTGGCCAACAAAAACCTCAAGGGCCTGTGGAAAGACATGCCGATTTTTGTCAACGATTTAGCCGCTTTGTCTTGGGGCTGATGGGAATAAAAATGGCCTTGCATGACCTCGGCGCTCCTGAATTGCTGCGGGCCTACCGAACCCGCGAGCTGTCGCCGGTCGAAGTCACCCAGGCGGTTCTGCGCCACATCGACCTGTGGGAGCCGCATATCCACGCAAGCTATCTGCTGCGCCCAGAGCTGGCGCTGGCGCAGGCCAGAGCCTCTGAGGCGCGCTGGCTCAAAGGCCAGCCTTGCTCCCTGCTGGACGGAGTTCCCGTCACCATCAAGGACAACATCAGCACGCTGGGAGACCCCACACCCGTGGGCACGGCGGCATCCGCACTGACACCTGCCGCAGCGGACGCGCCACCTGCCGCGCGCATGCGTGAAGCCGGTGCCGTGATGGTCTGCAAAACGACGATGCCCGATTTCGGCATGTTGTCCAGCGGCCTGTCGACCTTTCACGCGCTGGCCCGCAACCCCTGGGATTTGTGCAAAACCCCGGGCGGCTCCAGCGCCGGGGCTGGCGCGGCGGCGGCTGCGGGGTACGGGCCCTTGCACATCGGCACGGACATAGGCGGCTCGGTGCGTCTGCCCGCAAGCTGGTGCGGCATTTTTGGCCTCAAGCCCAGCCTGGGCCGCATCCCCATCGACCCGCCCTACACAGGGCGCGCAGCAGGCCCCATGACCCGCACCGTGGCCGATGCCGCGTTGATGATGCAGGTACTGTCGCTGCCCGATGCACGCGACAGCATGAGCCTGCCCTACCAGGCCATCCCCTGGACCCATGCAGACCATGGCGTCGAATTTTTGCGTGGCAAACGCATCGGCCTGCTGCTGAATGCCGGGTGTGGTCTTGCGGTTGAACCCGAGGTGAAAACGGCCATTGAGGCCGCTGCAAAATTGTTCGAGCAGGCCGGGGCCATTGTTGAGCCGATGCCGCCCTTTTTCACCCCCGCCATGCTCGACGGGATGGACCATGCCTGGCGGATGCGCGCCTTGACTGACCTGGCCGCACTGGCACCTGCCGTGCGGGCCAAAGTCCTGCCCTACATCGCCCAGTGGGCCGAAAGTGCCCAAGTCATGACGGGGCCACAAACCTTTGCCGCCAGCAGCCAGTTCCACGCCACACGGGTCGCCACCGTGCGGGCGTGCAGCAGTTATGATTTTGTGATCTCGCCCACGTCGGCCATCCCTGCTTTTGCGGCTGAGCTGCCGACGCCCACCGACAACCCGCTCAAAGGCATGGAGCACATTGCGTTTACGGTGCCCCACAACATGTCGGAGCAGCCCGCCGCCAGCATCAACTGCGGCTACACCACCAGCGGCCTGCCCATTGGTTTGCAGATCGCAGGCCAGCGTTTTGATGACCTGGGCGTGTTACAGGTGTCGCGGGCGTTTGAGCTGTTGCGCCCGCCGCAACGGCCCTGGCCGCAGCTTCCCGTGAATTGACGCGGGGCACCCGGCCGTGTTGACCGACAGCCTTGGCAATGCCGTCACCCTGCGCGATGCTGCTGCGCTGCCAGCGGTCAACGACTTTGTCGAAGGCATCGTCAGTTGCGAAGCGCGCGTGGCGAACATTCTCAAGCTGGCCGATACCGATGCCAGCCCCATCGTGCAGGCCTATTGCGCGGCCTTGCACATGTTTGCCGAATCGCGCAGCGCCCCCGCCAACGCCAAAGCGTATTCAGACCGCGCCAGTCAGGCCGCCAATTCAGGCGACACAACGCCCCGCGAACGGCGCTTCATTGCCAGCATCGCGGCCTGGGTGGCCGGTGACACGGCTCGGGCCATTGCCTTGCATGAGGAGCAGGCCCTGGCCTTCCCGCGCGACCTGGCCTCGCTCAAACTCGGGCAATACCACCTGTTCAACCGTGGCGATTCACCCGGCCTGTTGCGCCTCGCGCTGACCGCCATGCCCGGTGCCGGCGATGTGGCGTATCTGCACGGCATGGCGGCATTTGGTTTTGAACAATGCCACCAGCTTGACACGGCAGAACAATCAGCCCGCCAAGCCATGCGCCTGTGCCGCCATGCCGATGCCAGCCTAGACCAAAAAGAACCCTGGGCCCACCATGCGCTGGCCCACGTCATGCTGACGCAGGGGCGCATGCAGGAGGGCCACGGCTTCATGGCCGCCGTAAGCCCCACCTGGACCGGGCTGAACTCCTTCATGTTCACCCACAACTGGTGGCACCAGGCGCTGTTTGCCATTGAGCTGCGTGAGTTTGATGAGGCCCTGGGTGTGTACGACGGGCGGGTGTGGGGCGTGGTCAAAACTTATTCGCAAGACCAGGTGAATGCCATTTCACTGCTGTCGCGGCTGGAACTGAGGGGGGTTGATGTGGGTGGCCGCTGGCAAGACGTCGCCAGCCATGTCGCCACCCGCCTTGACGACCAGGTGCTGCCGTTTCTGGATTTGCATTACCTCTATGCCCTGGCCCGGGCTGGGCGCAGCGAGGCAGACCGCCTGCTGCAAAACATCACCCGACACGCACGCGCCACCCAGGCCAGCCAGCCCTGCTGGCAACAAGTCGCCCTGCCCGCCGCAACCGGCTTGCTGGCCCATGCCAGGGGTCAATTCAAGCGGTGTGCCGACGCGTTGGGCGCTGCCCTGCCGCAGCTTGAAGCCATCGGCGGCAGCCACGCACAGCGCGACTGGTTTGTGCAATTGCAAGCAGACGCCGTGTTGCGCCAGCGCCAGTCATAGGCACCGCCATGCCCCAGCTCATCCTGCTGCCGGGCCTGGCGTCCAACACCGTGATGTGGCGGCATCAACTGGCCGCCCTGCCTTCCCACCTGAACACAGCCGTCACGGACGTCCATGGCCGATTTCAAAGCGTCCAGGCCATGGCCCAGGCACTGCTGGACGAGCACCCGGGCGACCTGATCCTGTGCGGGGCCTCCATGGGCGGCTTCCTGGCAATGGAGGTGGTGCGTCAGGCCCCCAAACGCATCAAGGGCCTGGCGCTGCTGGGCACCAATGCGCGGCCCGAAACCGACGACATGCGCCAACTGCGTGAAGGCGCTATCCGCTTTTTTGAGCAGGACCGGGCGCTGGAGGTGTTGCGCTTCAACTTGCCGATGGCGTTTCACCCCAGCCGTGCCGATGACTTGGCCCTGCTGCAAACCTACCTTGATTTTGTGATGGACGCCGGTGCACAGCAGTTGATTCAGCAAAACCGCGCCTTGATGGCCCGGCCAGATGCACGCCTGCACTTGGGTCAGGTGGCTTGCCCCACGCTGGTGATGGTGGGCGACGCAGACCAGCTGACCCCGCCCGACTGTTCGCGTGAGATTGCGGCCTTGATTGCGCAGGCGGAGCTGGTCGTCGTGGCGCAATGCGGCCACATGCTGACGATGGAACAACCCGCTGTGGTGACGCAGGCGCTGCTGGGCTGGCTAAACCGCCTCCAAAACCAGTTATAGAGACAAAACAGGCCAAAGTTCCCGTCAATGTTGCATAGTTAACTATATTTAATATAGCATTCAATTAGTCCTTGGGCAGACTTTTCACCTTGTCCAGCAAGCGCAGATGCACCAGCGGTGAGACAAACTTCTCCACCTCGCCGCCCAGCATGGCAATCTCCCGCACGAAGGTGCTGCTGACAAATTGGTATTTGTCGCTGGGCGTCAAAAACACGGTTTCCACATCGGGCATCAGGCTACGGTTCATGCCGGCGAGCTGGAACTCATAGTCAAAATCCGTCACCGCACGCAAGCCCCGCACCACCGCCTTGGCGCCACGCGCAACGACAAAATCACGCAGCAGGCCGTTGTAGCTGTCAACCTCGATCTGGGGGTTGCCCTTGGCCACTTCCCGCACCATGGCCAGCCGCTCGTCCAACGAAAACAGCGCATTTTTTTTGTGGTGCCCCGCCGCGACCGCCACGATGACGCGGTCAAACAGCTGCAAGGCCCGCCGCACAATCTCTTCATGGCCGCGCGTGAGCGGGTCAAAAGTTCCGGGGTAAACCGCAATCACGTTGTTGGCCATGGTCTTTTGTCCTTTGGGTTTGTTGGGCGAGCCTGATGCGCCGCATTATGCAGCGCCGGGCACGAGCGCCCTGGCAAGGGACGCGTGACCCGTTCCAGGCTTCAGCCGGACGGCGGAATTTCTGGTTTAGGCCATACAAGAGCCGTCACACCGGATTGGCAATCGGTGTGAGCAGGTGGGCGTGCACGGCCCCCGCTTTCAAATGCCGACGCACCGCCAAGCCGGACGCCTGCAATTTCTCATCCGTCCATTGAACCGGCGCTTCAAGGTAGACAAAGCCCTGTGCAGCCACTGCGCGGCCGGCCGCCTGCAAGCCCACATCGTACACAGTGGAATCAAATGGCGGGTCAAGGAACACGAGTTCCATGCTGGCGGCGTCCAACTGTTTGA
Organism: Burkholderiales bacterium; assembly: GCA_025360385.1. Taxonomy (GTDB): domain Bacteria; phylum Pseudomonadota; class Gammaproteobacteria; order Burkholderiales; family Burkholderiaceae_C; genus JANYCG01. The sequence goes on from JANYCG010000217.1 coordinate 17,210, forward strand.
GCGCCGCTACACCGTCCCCCCGCAAGACCTGAACGGCATTGGCCTGCAATTGGATCTGTGTTCGCTTGAGCTGCGCCACCAAGGCGCTGTCGTGCTCCACCAGGCGCACCTCCTTCGCACCGCGTGATGCGGCCTCAAAACCCAGCACGCCCGTGCCGGCAAATGCGTCAATGCAGCGCCAGCCGGTCAGGTCTTGCCCCAGCCAGTTGAACAGCGTCTCGCGCACTCGGTCTGGCGTGGGCCGCAGCCCGGGCTTGTCGGCAACCTTGAGCTTGGTGCGTTTCCACTGCCCGCCAATGATGCGGATTTGGTGGGCCAGGGGGCTCGCAGAACGGGCTGGTTTTTCGGGACGGACAGGTTTGCGGGTCAGCTCAGTTTTGACTTGTTTCATCGGCAAAGCATATCGCACCGCCGGCACCAGCCGCAAACCCGTGGTTCACTTCCCGCCCACCACGACGGTGACCATGCGCTCAGGTTGCAGCTTGCGGGCAAACGCGGCGCGGATATCGGCCAGGCTGACTTTGCCGACCTCACGCGTCCAGGTGTCCAGGTAGTCCAGCGGCAGCTTGTTCCAGCCGATGGCGGCCACGTTGTCGAGCAGCTTGCCGTTGCTGTCGATGCGCAGTGCAAAACCGCCGATCAGATTGTCTTTGGCCGCTTGCAATTCTGACTCGGTGGGACCTTCGGCTACAAACTTTTGCAAGACCTCGCGCGACACGGCCACGGCCTGCTTGGCCTGGTCGGGTCGGGTCTGCAAACCGATGGTGAACGCGCCTGCATGCAGGGCGGGCGAGAAGTAGCTGTACACGCTGTAACTCAGGCCGCGTTTTTCGCGTACCTCGGTGGTCAGGCGCGAGACAAATCCGCCACCGCCCAAAATGTAGTTGCCCACCGTCAGGGCAAAGTAGTCCGGGTCGTCCCGTTTAAAGCCGGGCTGGCCAATCAAGACTTGGGCCTGGGCCGATTCAAACGGCACATTTTCTTCTTTGCCTTGTGACAGCGGCGCAATTTCAGGCACAGCCGCCCAGGGCGTGCAGCCAGTGGTCAGGGCCGACATGGACGGCAGCGGCTTCACCAGCGACAGCAGTTGCGTGACCAGGGCATCCGCCTGCGCCCGGTTGACGGCCCCCACAATCGTCACCAGCGCGCGGCAAGGTTTGACCACACTGGCGTGCAAGGCCTTCATGTCGTCCACGCTGATATTGGCCAGTGTGCCTTCCGTCACTTCATACCCATAAGGATGCGTGCCATACACGGCGGCCGAAAACAGCTTGTCGGCCACTGTGGCGGCGCGTGTGTTGGACTCTTTGATGCTGGCCACCAGGCGCTGGCGGTCGCGTTGCCACACGTCTTGGGGGAACGACGGCTCGCCCAGCTGGCGGGCGGCCAGGGCCAGCACTTTGGGCAAGATGTCGGGGAAGGTGAGGCTGCGCAAAGAAAAACTCATGCGGTCTGAGCTGGCGCTGCCGCCAAACGAGGCACCCAGGTCAGCCCAGCTTTCGCCCAGGGCGTTTTCATCGAGCCCGGGCTGGGTCGAATTGGCCAACACGCCCTGGGTAGACAGGCTGGCGGTGACGCTGGCCAGGCCGATTTTGTCGATGGGGTCGCGCCGGGCGCCTGCATCAAAATCAATCTTGACATCGACCATGGGAATGGCCGGGTTCTGCACCAGGTAGATGCGTGTGCCCGAGGCTTGCGTCCACTGGACCACCGGGATGCCCGCCAGCGCAAATTGAGAGGAAAAAAGACCAAATGTTCCCGTCAATATTACATACCTAGCTATTTTTAAAATAGCAATCGAAATTTCAAACCATGCAGCGCGTTGCGATGTCATGAGGCCTCCTGAGCGTGCGTTGTGCGGTGTGCGTTGGCGTTGTGCGGTGTGTGGTGTGCGGGCCATGTCAATGTCGTGAACCCGGCAATGGTGGCCTTGCCTTGCGCGACTTGTCAACGGGCTGGGGCCGCAAAATGCCGGCCGTGAGTTGGTCGTCGCCAAAATATTGAGCGGCCACCGCCTTGACTTGTTCTGCCGTGACCTTGCGCAACTGCGCGATCAGGCGCTCACCGGCATCCAGCGGCAGGCCCTGCACCCAGTTGGCACCCAGGTTGCGCGCTTGGTTAAAGACCGAGTCCAGTTTGTACACCTCACTGGCCACCCATTGGGTTTTGACGCGGTTCAGCTCCGCCTCACTCACGCCGTCGCGGGCGATGCGTGCCACCTGCGCACGCAAGGCTGCTTCAAGCTGTTCGGGCGGTTTGCCCGCAGCAGGCACGCCGCTGAGCATGAACACTTGCGGCCCGCGACCCCACAGGCCGTTGTAAGACCCGGCGCTGTCCGCCACCCTGTCCTGCCCTTGCGTCAGCGTGCGGTCCAGCCGCGCCCCGCTGTAGCCGTCCAGCACAGCAGACAACACCGTCAGGGCCAGGGCGTCGCCATCCGCACCAGCCAGCGCCGCGTTGTCGCCGGCAGCGCCGACCGACATCAGGCTTGGCACCTTGAAGGCCAGCGACACGTAGGCTTGTTCGGCCGCTGCCTTGAAGTCAATCCGGCGCAGGCCCGTCTGGGCCGGCTCCAGCCTGGGTTTGCGCGGCGGCACGGCCCGCGCGGGAATGGCACCATAGTATTTTTCAGCCAGTTGCCGCACGGTGGCCATGTCAACATCACCCGCAATCACCACAGCGGCATTGGCTGGCACATACCAGGTTTTGAAGAACTCACGGGCATCGGCCGGTGTGAGGGAGTCCAGGTCGCTCATCCAGCCCACAACCGGTCGCCGGTACGGAGACGCTACAAAAACAGCAGCATTCAACGCTTCATTCATCAGAGCTCTTGGGCTGTCTTCAGTGCGCATGCGGCGCTCTTCTTTGACCACTTCGAGCTCTTTGCGGAACTCGTCGTCGCTCCACTGGTTGGTGGCAAACCGGTCCGCTTCGAGCCGCATCACGTCTTCGAGCCGGTTGGATGGAATCTGCTGGTAATAACCGGTGTAGTCCTTGCCCGTGAAGGCATTTTCGCGCCCACCCAGGGCCGCCACCTGGCGTGAAAATTCGCCCGGCTTCAAAGTCGCCGTGCCCTTGAACATCATGTGCTCCAGCACATGCGCCACGCCCGAGGCCCCGTCCACCTCATCCATGGCGCCCACGCGCACCCACACCATGTGCACGGCCGTGGGGGCGCGGCGGTCGGCCTGGACGATCACCGTCATGCCGTTGGCCAGGGTGAACTGCTCGGCCTTGGGGCTGGGTTGGGCTTGGCCGGGCACCTGTGCCTCAACTTGACCCTGAGCCTGCAAGCTGGCCCCCCAAAAAAGTGAAGCCAGGGCCAGGGACGTCGCGCGCAGAAGGGTCATGTGTCGTTTCATAGAATGCTCTGATTCTAAGAATGACACCAATGTTCAGCTTTTTCAAAAAAAAATTTCCCCCAACGGTGCCGGCCGTCGACTTGCCCGTTGCTGCGGCTGCCGGCACGACCGCTGCGCCAGCCTTGGCACCCAGTGCGGCCAGCCAACCCAGGCCCGCACCTGTCGGCACAGGTGGCTCATTCATTGGCCGTGCGCTGGTCACGCCCATCGCCATTCCAGAGCCCGCCCTGATTGCGCCAGAGCGTCAAAAATGGCTGGCTAAACTCAAGGCCGGCCTGGGCAAAACCGCCAACAGCATTTCCGGCGTGTTTGGCGGCACGCAGATCAACGAAGACTTGTACGAAGACCTCGAAGCCGCGCTCCTGATGGCCGACACCGGGGTGCCCGCCACCGAATTCCTGCTGGCAGAACTGCGCCGCAAAGTGGCCAGCAGTGGCATCACTCACCCAGTGGCGCTGAGAAACGTGCTTGTCAATGCCCTGACCGACGTGCTGACGCCGCTTGAAAAGCCGCTGGTCATCGGCCAGCACAAACCCACAGTCATCATGGTGGTGGGCGTGAATGGCGCGGGCAAAACCACCTCCATCGGCAAGTTGACACGGCATCTGGCCGAAGGCGGCGCCAGTGTGCTGCTGGCCGCTGCGGACACCTTTCGCGCGGCCGCGCGCGAGCAGCTCACCGTGTGGGCGGACAGAAACACGGTCGAGATCATCAGCCAAGAAGGCGGCGACCCGGCCGCCGTGAGTTTTGATGCCGTCAGCGCGGGCAAGGCACGCGGCAAAGACGTGGTGCTGGTCGACACCGCTGGACGTTTGCCAACCCAGATCCACCTGATGGAAGAGTTGAAAAAAATCAAGCGCGTGATTCAAAAAGCAGACCCCACTGCGCCCCATGAAGTGTTGCTGGTGATCGACGGCAACACCGGGCAAAACGCGTTGGGCCAGGTCAAGGCGTTTGACGATGCCCTGCAACTCACCGGCCTGATCGTGACCAAACTCGATGGAACGGCCAAGGGCGGCGTGTTGGCGGCGATTGCGCGGGCCCGGCCGATTCCGGTGTACTTCATCGGGGTTGGCGAAAAACTCGAAGAGCTTGAGACATTCAGCGCCCATGAGTTCTCCCAGGCTCTGCTGGCGTAAGCGCCCTTGTGTAAGAATTGCCTCGCCCACGCGACCCACGTCATCCACCTCTTTCACCACCACTTCCATGAACCTCAAGCTCTCGCGCCGAAAAGCCCTGGCCCTTGTCGCCGCCACCAGCGCCACCTCCATTTTTGCCCAAACCAGCACGACGTGGTCTGCTATTGAATCTAAAGCACGCGGCCAGACCGTGTACTTCAACGCCTGGGCTGGCAGCGAACGCATCAACGCCTACTTGCAGTGGGCGGGTGCCCAGGTGTTGCAGCGTTACGGCGTGCGGCTGGAACATGTCAAGGTGACGGACACGGCCGATGTCGTCAAACGCGTGCGGGGTGAGAAATCAGCAGGCAAGTTGCAGGACGGCACAGTTGACCTGGTCTGGATCAATGGTGAAAACTTTTTGGCGATGAAGCGCGAGACCATGCTGTTCGGCCCGTTTGCGCAAGGCTTGCCCAATTTCCAGTACGTCGACGTGGTCGGCAAACCCACCACACGGATTGATTTTGCCGAACCCGTTGAAGGCCTGGAATCCCCCTGGGGCATGGCCCAGTTGACGTTTTATGCAGACAGCAAACGGGTGCCCTCGCCGCCGAAAAGCATGGCGGCCCTGCTCGAATTTGCCAAGGCCAACCCAGGGCGGGTCACTTACCCGCGCCCGCCGAATTTCCATGGCACCACATTTGTCAAACAGGCGATGGTGGAGCTCAACCCGGACCGAAGCGCGTTGTACCAACCCTACACACCCGAAGCGCTGGCCAAAGCCGCTGCGCCGCTGTGGGTCTACCTGGACGCGCTGCACCCACACCTGTGGCGCAACGGCAAGCAGTTTGTGCAGAACAACGGGGCCATGCGCCAGATGATGAGTGACGGAGAACTGATGCTGGGTTTTACCTTCAACCCCAACGAAGCCGCGAATGAAATCGCTGCCAATCGTCTGGTGGAAAGCGTAGTCAGCTTTCAATTCGATAGCGGAACGATTGGCAACACACACTTCCTGGCGATTCCCTTCAATGCCAAGGCCAAAGAAGCCGCCCAGGTGCTGGCCAACTTCATGCTCTCGCCCGAGGCCCAGGCGCGCAAGGCTGACATCACCCAATGGGGCGATGCGACGGTGCTGGCATTGGACAAATTGCCCCCGTCCGAGCGCGAGCGTTTTGCCGCTAAACCTGCGCCTGGCCAGGTGGCCCGGTTTGCGCCAACCATTCCGGAGCCGCATGGCAGCTGGGTCGATCCGCTGGAGAAAGAATGGCTCAAGCGTTACGGCCAGTAGCTGCCGGAGCCTTGCAAGTCAGCGTTGCGGCGGCGGCCCAGCCACGCAGGAACCTGCAAACATCACGCGCCCATTGTTGCCAATCAAAGTGGCCTCGGCGGTGGCGCGGTCAATCGTCCAACGGGCGGCACCGCTGCCAAAACTGATCTCGGTGTCGCTGACTTTGCCTGAGCTCAGCCATTGTTTGTCGACCGCCACCACTTTTTCTGAATCGCTGAAACGCACCTCGACGTCTTCACGCGTTGCCGACGCGCCGTCAGGCCGCAAATCACACAGGGCGCTGCGCAAATCGGCCGGGCCGCCGTGGGCAAAAAGCGACTGGGCAATTTGCGCCGCCTGCGCCGGGCGCTGGCTGCTGGTGCAGGCAAATTCAGCCACCGCGCGGCTGGCATCCAAGGTGGCAAGTGGCAAAAAATTGACCGCCACAGCTGCTGGATGACCGGCCAATGCGGCGTTGGCCGCAGCTGCACGCGCCCGCATCGAGGCACCCTGAGCCGTCAAGTCAAAGGGCGTTGCAGCGCGTGACAGAGTCGCCAGGCGCATGGGCCATTCACAGTCGGCCAAGAAATGGCTGTAATGCGGCGGCGTGATGGGTGCGCCAGCGCTCACCCGCAGCTGGATGCCCGAAACAAAACGGCTGCCCACGGGAATGAGCGACAGTGGGTCAACGCCGAAGAGCCCGTCGTCAATGCGCTGCACCAGTTGCACGCCCTTGGCATATCCGCCTGAAGGTGCCGAACCCGGCATGGGCGACGCCGCCGTTTGGGCCAACACAGCGGTCTGCGCAAAGGCCATGAGAGTCACGGCAAACCGGCGTGTTGGGATGGGCAAGCGTTTCAAGTCGTGAATCAGAAAGTGAGGCGGTGACGCCGACAATTTCAGCCGATTTTAGGGGCTCTGGCACAATTCACTGCGCCGCGATTCCATTCACCCATCTGCCCTCAAATTCCATGTCTACCCTGTTGCCCAGCGTTCAAATCGAAACCGCCCCCAACCCCGCCGCTGCCGTCATCTGGCTGCATGGCCTGGGAGCCGATGGCAACGACTTTGCCGGCCTGGTGCCCGAGCTGGATTTGGCCGCTTGCCTGCCGATTCGCTTCATCTTCCCGCACGCGCCAAGTATTCCTGTCACCCTGAACAATGGGTATGTGATGCCTGCCTGGTACGACATTCTGGGCACTCAGTTGCAGCGGGTGGAAGACGACGCCGGCATCCGCAAATCAGCCGCACAAGTTGAAGCCCTGATTGCCGACCAGGTGGCCAAAGGCATCGACGCGTCGCGCATTGCTCTGGCGGGTTTTTCGCAGGGTTGCGCGATGGCGCTGCACACGGGCCTGCGCCATGCCAACCGCCTGGCCGGCATCATGGCGCTGTCAGGTTATTTGCCGCTGGCCGACAGCGTGGCCCAAGAGCGCAGTGGTGCCAACCAGGCCACGCCCATCTTCATGGCGCATGGCGTGCAAGACCCGATGATTGTCTTGAACCGCGCTGAAGCGTCGCGCGATGCGCTGGTCAAGCTGGGTTACCCGGTGCAGTGGCACACCTACCCTATGCCACACAGCGTGCACCCTCAAGAGATTGCAGACATTTCACTGTTTTTGAAGGCGGTTTTGAAGTAAGGGGCGCAAGCCTGAACCTCACTTGTCTATTCAAAATTGCTATATTAAAAATAGCTAACTATGTAACACTGATAGGGACATTCGTCACTTTTTACTCTCAAGCGGCAGGGTGAACCTGAAAAACAGCCTGACGCCGTCCGAACCCAAACTCAAACCCAAGCCGTCAATACGTCTCCAGATGCAGGCGGCCTTCTTTTTTGAGTGACGCTCCGAGCGCCTGCCAGTCCAGTCCCGCCGCTTGCGCGATGTCTTTCAGAGCCAGCACCACGCCTTCTTCCATGCTTTTGAGGCCACACACGTAGATGAAGGTGTTGGGGCTGTCAAGCAATGGCGCCAGATCAGCCGCGCGTTCTCGCATCACGTCTTGCACGTAGCGCTTGGGTGCGCCGGGCGTGCGTGAGAAGGCAAAATTGTTGTCGATGAAGTCTTTGGGCAAGCTTTGCAGGGGGCCGAAATACGGCAGGTCTTCTTTGGTTCTGGCGCCAAAAAATAGCATCAACTTGCCGCCTTCAAATTTGCCGGATTGGCGCAGGCGCCGGCGCCATTCTGTCATGGCGCGCATGGGCGCGCTGCCAGTGCCGGTGCAGATCATCACGACATTGCTCTTGGGGTGGTTCGGCATCAAAAAGCTCACGCCAAATGGACCAATCACCTGCACTTTGTCGCCTACTTGAAGGTCGCACATGAAGTTGCTGGCAACACCCCGCACCGGTTTTCCGCTGTGGTCTTCGAGCACGCGCTTGATGGTGAGCGACAGGTTGTTGTAACCGGGGCGTTCACCATTGCGCGGGCTGGCAATGGAGTACTGGCGTGCATGATGCGCCTTGCCTGTGCTGTCTTGCCCAGGCGCAATGATGCCGATCGACTGGCCTTCCAGCACAGGAAAAGGCAGGTTGCCAAAGTCGAGCACCACATGGTGGGTGTCGTAATCGCGCCCCACTTCAGTCACCCGCACATTGCCGCTGACGGTGGCGGTGATGGATTTCTCTGCGGCCTTGGGCCCGTACAGATTGGTGTAGGCGTGGGCGGCCGACCAGGGTGGCAGCAGGGCACCGTATTGGGCGCTTGAGAACGCGGTGTCGCCTGCCGTTTCAGTTGCTGCGTGAAGCGGTGCGCCAGCTTCAACCGCAGCCAACGCATCCGCGTCGATGCCGGCAGCCGCCAAGTCATCGGCGCTTAATTCAGCGGGCAGTTCGTCCCAGGTCAACTGTTCTGCAGTCGAATACGCCATCACCCGGGGCATGCCGCGCCAGTTGTCGATAGACCCGGTGGGGCAAGGCGAAATGCAGTCCATGCAGGCGTTGCACTTGGCCGCGTCCACCACGTAGTTGCGGTCGTCATGCGTGATGGCCCCCACCGGGCAAATCGCCTCGCAGGTGTTGCAACGGATGCAGATTTCCGGGTCGATCAGGTGCTGTTTGATAACAGCCGATTCAGCCAGGGCGTTCATGGATGTCTCCTGCGAATTGTGTTTTGGGTTTCAACGGCCTAGCAAAAAAGAATGGCGGGTTGAGAGGCAGGGCAAAGACCTGTCCCGTCGAACCCGCCAGGATATTCCGGCGGCAAAGCCGTCCGATATAACTTCAGTTAAAGCGGACGTATTCGAAGTCTACAGGCTGTTTGTTGATGCCCATATTGGGTGGCGCGATCCAGTTGGCAAACTGACCCGGCTCCACCACCCGGCCCATCAGGCTGGCAACGAAGGCGAAGTCTTCTCGCGATGGCAGCCATTTGTCCTTGTTGGTGGCCCATTCGGCCTCTGCCACCACCCGGCCATCGGGCGAGACCTTGACCTGGGACAAAGCACCGATGTTGCGGTGGAAAGCCTTGTGCGGCACCGTCAGGCGATGCGGCAGGCCGGCCTTTTCTAGCACCTTGTTCCAACGGCCCACACCGGCCATGGAGTCCTTGATGAAGTCGTCTCGCAACACCTCGTTCAGGGCGTTGAGCATGGGCACTTCTTTTTCGACCAACTGGCCGCCCACGACTTCGAGCACCTTGTAGGTTTGGCCTTTGAGGACGTGGTCGTCGTCGCGTTTGCCCTCTTCGTAGCGGCCCTTGAGGCCAGAGCTGTAAAAAGTTGCGGCGTTGCTGGACTGGTCGGCGCCAAACAGGTCAATCGTCACGCTGTAGTGGAAGTTGACGTAACGCTGCAAGGTCTCCAGATCAATCACGCCCGCGCCGCGCAAAGTCGCTGGGTCATCGGTCTTCAGGGTGTTAATGGCCTGCGCCGTGCGCTGGATCACGCGGGAGACGCCGGACTCGCCGACAAACATGTGGTGCGCCTCTTCCGTCAGCATGAACTTGGTGGTGCGCGCCAGCGGGTCAAACGCGCTTTCAGCCAGGGCTGCGAGCTGGAACTTGCCATCGCGGTCGGTAAAGTACGTGAACATGAAAAACGCCAACCAGTCCGGCGTGGCTTCATTGAAGGCGCCCAGGATGCGCGGATTGTTCTCGTCGCCGCTGCGCCGCTCCAGCAAGGCACCGGCTTCTTCACGGCCATCGCGGCCAAAGTGTTTTTGCAAGAGGTACACCATGGCCCACAAATGGCGGCCTTCTTCAACGTTGATCTGGAACAGGTTGCGCAGGTCGTACATGCTGGGCGCCGTCAGGCCGAGGTGGCGCTGCTGCTCCACCGAAGCCGGTTCGGTGTCCCCCTGCGTGACGATGATGCGGCGCAAATTGGCGCGGTGTTCGCCGGGCACGTCTTGCCAGACTTTCTCTCCTTTGTGGTCGCCAAAATGCACATCACGGTCAGCCGACCCCGGATTCAGGAACACGCCCCAGCGGTAGTCGCGCATCTTGACGTGGCCAAACTGGGCCCAGCCCTGCGGGTCCACACTGACTGCGGTGCGCAGGTAGACCTCGCTGTCGGTGGAGCCCACCGGGCCGACATCGTCCCACCAGTTGATGAAACTCGGTTGCCATTGCTCCAGCGCACGTTGCAGCGTGCGGTCTTCTGCGAGATTGACGTTGTTGGGGATTTTTTCGCTGTAGTTGATGGTGGACATTGTGGGCTCCTGAAAGTTGAAATGAATTTGCGCAGACTGAATTGACGCGGGTTGGGCTAAACGCGGTTCCAGTCGAACTGTGCCTTGTCGCCCTTGCCGTAAACCTTGAGGGCACCTTTTTCACCGACGGCGTTGGGCCGCTGGAAGATCCAGTTTTGCCAGGCCGTGAGGCGGCCAAAAATGCGCGTGGCCATGGTCTCCTGGCTGTTGAACCGCAGGTTGGCTTCCAAGCCCGTCAGCGCATCAGGCGACATGGCGGCGCGTTCTTCAAGGCAAATGCGCACTTCGTCGGCCCAGTCAATGTCGTCCGGGTTGCTGGTGACCAGGCCGAGGGCAAACGCCGCATCGGCATCCAGCGCCTTGCCGGCCTGTGCCCTAACGGCGTCCAACGCAGGCGCTTCGTTGTAAAAACGCCGACCCAGGCGGCTCTCGCCGGTGGCCATGGGGTAGATCCCAAAGTTGACATCGGCGACCGTGATGGTCGGCGCTTTGACCGCGTCGTCTGGCAGCGCCAGCATGTAGATTCGGTCGCAGGCCAGGGCCAGTTCCAGAAAGCTGCCTGCAAAACAGCTGCCTTCATCGACCAGCGCGAACAGGCTGCGCGACGACACATCCAGGCGGCTGAAGGTGCGGCGCAGCAGGCCAGTGGTTTCACGCACCAGCCAGTGCCCTTGGTGGGCCAGCAAAGTGGCATCCATGGCCAGCACGACCGCCGCGTCACCCTGGGTTTTGACCAGCCAGGTGCCAATGTCCAGCTCGTTGGTGCGCATCGACAAAATGGCGTCTTCCAGTTCACGCGCCAGCGTCAGCGGATACCAGGCGGCTCCGGCGGCTTCAATGCCCGCAATGTCGGTGGCCTGGACGCCCGTGGGTGCTTTGACGGTGAATGTGGCATTGCGTTTGGCGCGGTCAATCTCAACGTTGACATGGCTGTAACGCAGGGCATCGGGCTCGATGCTGCGGCCCAGGGGGGCCAAGGCGACGCCGACGCCGTTGGCGGGGCGGTCGCTTTTTTCAGCCAGTTGCAAGGCACGTTCCTGCACCTTGGCGGCGAACACAGCGGGCTTGGCAATGGCATCGACCAGGCGCCAATCGACGGCTTTCTGGCCGCGCACGCCTTCAACGCTGGTGCAAAAAATGTCCGCCAGGTCGTGGCGTACGTGGCGTTTGTCGGTGACGCGTGTCAGGCCGCCAGTGCCGGGCAACACGCCCAGCAAGGGCACCTCGGGCAGGCTCACTGCGCTGGCGCGGTCGTCCACCAAAATAATTTCATCACAGGCCAGAGCCACTTCGTAACCGCCCCCAGCGCAGGCGCCGTTCACGGCCGCCAAAAACTTCAGACCTGAATATTTGGAGGAGTCTTCAAGACCATTGCGCGTCTCATTGGTGAATTTGCAAAAATTTACCTTCCAGGCGTGGCTGGAAACACCCAGCATGAAGATGTTGGCACCCGAACAAAACACCTTTTCTTTGGCGCTGGTCAACACCACGGTACGCACTTCGGGGTGTTCAAAACGCACGCGATTCAGCGCGTCATTAAATTCAATGTCCACGCCCAGGTCATAACTGTTGAGCTTGAGTTTGTAGCCGGGGCGCAGGCCGGCGTTTTCGTCAAAATCAGCCGACAGGGTGGCCACCGGGCCGTTGAACTTCAACTTCCAGTGGCGGTATTGGCTGGGGTCGGTCTGGTATTCCACACGAGGCGCGGTGTTGCCGGGGGTGATGACAGGGTTCTGGGCGGTGGTCATTGAGTCTCCTCAGGTTAATGCATAAAAATGCATGTTTTGTTGTCGGAATAAATGCATTATAATGCTTTTTTGACAAATGTCAAAGTTTGTTCAAATTTATTCCATGAAATCCAACGCCGCCGACCCCATGAGTCCGGGTGATCGAAGGCCGCGAGCAGTGATCCAGAGCTTCCTCATGGATTGCGGGCGGCCAGCACCAGTGCTTCCAAGGCCGCAAAATTATCGGCAAGCGTCTGGCCCGATGTGTCCAGGGTCAACCCCGCCTTGCCATACATGGGCGCACGGCTGGCGAGGATGCGTTTAAGGTCTTCCATTGCCTCTTTGTTGCCCGCCATTGGGCGCAAATCACCTTGGGTGACGACGCGTTGCATGTGTTCCTCGGGCGAGGCTTTCAACCACACTGTCAGGCATTCAGACAGCAGCAATTTGAAGGTGGCAGGGTCGGACGCCATGCCGCCTGGCGTGGCGATGACGGCATCGGGATAGAGCCCCACCACCTCCTCCAAAGCGCGGCGCTCATACCGCCGGTAAGCCGCCTGCCCCAACAGGTTTTGAATTTCGGTGGCCGAACAGCCGGCCAGACGTTCTACCTCCCGCGTCAATTCAATAAATGGCACGCCCAGGGCATCCGCAAGCAATTGGCCCAGGCTGCTTTTGCCGGCCCCGCGCAGGCCGATCAGGGCGATGCGCCGCTGGCGGGTGGCCAAGCTGCCGGCTTCGCCAAACAGCTCGGCCAAGGCCAGCCGCGCCCGGGCCAACTCGTCCTCCGTGCGGCCGTCGAGCAAGGCCCCGATCAGTTGGCGCTCGGGTGTTGAACTCAACTCATCAGACAGCAGTTGCGGCAGGGCGCAATCAAGCGCCTGCGCCACTTGCGCCAGAATCACCACCGAGGCATTGCCAAGGCCCATCTCCAGATTGGCCAGGTGGCGCTCCGATACGCCCGAGCTTTGCGCCAGCACTTTGCGCGTCATGCCCTTGCGTGCGCGCAGCAGGCGCACCCGTTCGCCCAGGCTGGCCAGCAAGGGGTCCCGCGCGGGCGTCAATGCGGAGGTTTTGGCAGGTGTGGTCTGAAGCGTCGGTTTCATTTATGCAGTTTAATGCATCATCTCATCAACCCACATTGGCGCTGGCGTTTTTACTTGCCTGAATGGGCCGCCCGCCAAACCCTGGATGGGTCGGCACGCTAAGCGATGCGTCGCCCGATTGACTGCCATTGCCAGTCTGGCCTGTGCAATTTGATTACCATTGACGTGAAAGGTGGCACTACCATCGCCACTACAACCATCGGAGAAAGCCATGCTGAGTTACCTGGTCGAAGAATTTGGTCAACCCCTTGCCAAGGTGCTGCGCGACACCCCAACGCCGGTCGGTACCGAGGTGGTGGTGCGGGTCTCGAGTTGCGGCGTCTGCCATAGCGACGTGCATTTGCACGATGGTTATTTCGACCTGGGCGGCGGTAACAAAGTGGACCTGACCCGCTCAATGCAGCTGCCCCGCGCCATGGGCCATGAAATCGCAGGCAAAGTAGTTGCCTATGGGCCGGACGCAGTGGGTGTTGCCGTGGGCGACCTGCGCGTTGTTTACCCCTGGATTGGCTGCGGCGCCTGTGCCATTTGCAAAAGTGGCGATGAGCAGCTGTGTGGCGCACCGCGCAACCTCGGCATTGGGCGCGACGGCGGTTTTGCCGACCACGTGCTGGTGCCGCATCCGCGTTACCTGCTGGACTATGCGTCGCTCAACGACGACCAAGCCTGCACCTACGCGTGCAGCGGCCTGACGGCGTATGGCGCTCTTAAAAAAGTAGCCAACCTGAATACAGGCGACACCTTGCTGGTGATCGGCGCAGGCGGCGTGGGACTCAACGGCATCCGTCTGGGCAAAAAACTTTACCCCAATGCCAGCATCATCGTGGCCGAGCTTGACAAAGGCAAATGGGATTTGGCCACCGCGGCGGGCGCAAGCCAGGTGATTGACCCAAGCGCCGACGGCGCACTCAAAACGCTGCTGAAACAAACCGGCGGGGTGATTGCCGCTATCGACTTTGTCGGCGCCGGCAGCACGTTTGAATTTGGTTTTGGCGCTTTGCGCAAGGGTGGAAAACTGGTCTGCGTGGGCCTGTTTGGCGGCAACACGGTGTTGGCCCCCGCCATGGTGACCATGAAGGCCGTCACCATCGTGGGCTCCTACGTTGGCAATTTGGCGGACCTGAAAGAACTGTTGGCCATTGCGAAAGACGCCAACCTGCCCGATTTGCCGCTGACCACCCAACCCCTGTCAGAGGCCAACCAGGCGGTCGTGGATTTGAAAGCCGGTCGGATCAAAGGGCGAACGATTCTGAAGCCTTGAATTGGCGCCAGCCACCACCCGCTCCCATTCACTGCTGCGGAATCCCCTTGGTCACGGGCCCCCACAGCGCCAGTTCTTTCGCAGTGCGCTCAGCCAGCATTTGCGGCGGACCGCTCCACACGTCATAACCCTGCTCGGTCAGTTTGGCTTTGAGCTCGTCGCTGGCCAGCGCCTTGACCGTGGCGGCGTTGTAGCGACCAAGCAGCTCGGGCGGCAATTTGGCCGGGCCAAAAATGCCAAACCACCCACCCACGTCGTAGTCGGGCACGCCAGCTTCACGCATGGTTGGCACCTCGGGCATGGAGGCATTGCGTTCGCGCGAGGTCACTGCCACGGCGCGCACCCGGCCAGAGGCAACATAGCCGCGCGCCGTGCTGATGATGTCGAACATCATGTTGATCTGTCCGCCAATCACGTCCGTCATGGCCGGCGCGTTGCCTTTGTAGGGCACGTGGGTCATTTCAGTGCCGGTGCGCAAGGCCAGCAACTCAGCACTCAAATGATTGCTGGCCCCGATGCCCGCCGAACCGTAAGCGACTTTGCCGGGGTTGGCTTTGGCAAACGCCACCAGCTCTGGCACGGTTTTCAAAGGCTGATCTTTGTTGACCACCAGCACATTGGTGTAACTCACGATGGGGGCCACCGCAACCAGGTCTTTGATCGGGTCAAACGGCATGGCCTTGAGCAAATGCGGTGTGATGGTCATGGTCGGGCTGGCCGAAAAAAACAACAAAGCCCCGTTGGGCGCCGACTTGGCCACCGCATCTCCCCCCAAGGCGCCAGCCGCGCCAGGGCGGTTTTCGACCACCACAGTTTGCCCGAGTTCCCGCGCAAGATGCGGCGCGAACAGGCGCGCCGTGGTGTCAACCGGGCCGCCTGCCGCATAACCGACGACGAGTTTGATGATTTGAGTGTTGCTCTGACTGGTGTTTTGGGCCTGGGCTGGTGCGCACAATGCGACACCCAAACCCAAGGCAGATCCCAAGACGGTCGACAAAGCGCCCCATAAACCGCAGGTTGACTGTTTCATGGCAGTTTTCACCTCAAATATGACGAAAGTTCCTGTTGATGATCAATAGTTAGCTATCTATTAAATAGTGAGTGCCATCAAACCGGATCCCAAAAAAACACGTCCGCCGAGCGATCCAACGGGTAATAACTGGCCTTCAGCGCGGGCAAGGCGTGATTCAGGATGGTCTCGGGCGTCCAGCCGTCCGAGCGCTGCACACTGCGCACCGGGCGAGGCTGACTCATCAAAAAGATTTCGTTGTTTCGCACTGCAAACACCTGGCCATTGGTGTCAGCGGCCGCGTCCGAGGCCAGGCACACCGCCAGCGGCGCAATTTTGGCTGGCGTCATTTGTTTGATTTTTTCGACCCGTGCCGCCTGCGCCGGCGTGTCAGTCGGGATCGAACCAATCATGCGGCTCCAGGCAAACGGCGCAATGCAATTGCTGCGCACATTGAATTTGAGCATGTCCAAAGCAATCGATTTAGACAGCGCCATGATGCCCAGCTTGGCCGCCGAATAATTGGCCTGGCCGAAGTTGCCCACAAGGCCCGAGGTGGACGTCATGTGAACATAACAACCGCTGCTTTGCTCCTTGAAATGGGTGGCCGCAGCGCGGCTCACGTGGTAGGCCCCGTACAGATGCACCTTGATGACGGCATCCCATTCGTCCACGCTCATTTTGTGGAAGAAGCGGTCACGCAGAATGCCCGCGTTGTTGACCACCACGTCGATGCGGCCAAAAGAATCGAGCGCGTTTTGGATAATTTTGCCAGCCGACAGAGCTTCCGAGACGCTGTCGGTGTTGGCCGCCGCCTCGCCGCCCAGCGCCTTGATTTCATTCACCACCGACTGGGCTGGCCCGTCGTTATGCCCTTCACCTGCCACCGAAGCGCCAATATCATTGACCACCACTTTGGCGCCTTCCCGCGCAAACGCCAGCGCGAAGTCGCGCCCGATGCCGCCGCCCGCCCCGGTGATGACGACGACTTTGCCTTCAACCATTCTGTTTTGCCCCGGTTTGTCCATAGCTGCTCCGTGTGTTGGTTTGCCGATCGCTGTTACAGCTCACAGTTTATGGGCATTTCCTCAATCCATGACGCCTGCCGTGGCTGCACACGGCGGGCATAAATGATGAGCACCCATGGATTCACCGCCACGCTGCCAGAATACGACAAGATTGCAGGTTTGGGCCGACGTCGACGCGCCAACATTCAGGGGTGAAATGCATGAACCGTTCGCCCTGAGTCTGATTGAAGGTGTCGCCCGCCTCAACCCGAACAGAACTTGAGATGTCCCTGGGGTGTATCAATCCTTACAGCCCGCGTGAAATCAACTCCCGCATCACTTCGCTGGTGCCGCCGTAGATGCGGCTGACGCGGGTGTCGACGTAGGCGCGGCAGATCGGGTACTCCATCATGTAACCGTAGCCGCCGTAAAGCTGCAACATCTCGTCGAGCGACTTGCCCAGCTCTTCGGTGCAATACAGCTTGGCGATGGCGGCTTCTTCCAGCGTCAACTTGCGCTTCAAATGCTCTGCCAGGTAAGCGTCCACCATCATACGCATCGCGGTGGCGCGGGCCTTGATGTCTGCCAGCTTGAACTTGGTGTTCTGGAACTCGAACACCGGCTTGCCGAATACCATGCGCTCTTTGGTGTACCGAATGGTCTCGGCCAGCATGGCCTCCATCTTGGCGGCGCTGGCCACGGCGATGATGAAGCGCTCTTGCGCCAGCTCTTTCATCAAATAGGCAAAGCCCATGCCTTCTTCCCCCAGGAGGTTGCTCACGGGAACACGGACGTCCTCAAAAAACAGCTCCGCCGTGTCGGACGCCTGCTGGCCCATTTTTTCCAGCTTGCGACCTTTTTTGAAACCCTTCCGGTCGGCCTCCACCAAAATCAGCGAGGTGCCTTTGGCCCCCAACTCGGGCATGGTTTTGGCCACCACCACCACCAGGTCGCAGTTGAGGCCATTCGAGATGAAGGTCTTGGAACCGTTGATGACGTAGTCGTCCCCGTCGCGCAACGCTGTGGTCCGGATCGCCTTCAAATCGCTGCCCGCGCCCGGCTCACTCATGGCAATTGCCAGGATCACCTCGCCGCTGGCCGCTTTAGGCAACCATTTGGCCTTTTGCGCCGCCGTGCCCAGGCGCTGGATGTAAGGCGCAATGATGTCCGAATGCAGATAGAACCCGGGGCCGCTGATATTGGACGTGGCCATCTCTTCGATCAACACGGCGCAGTGGCCAAAGTCCCCGCCTGCGCCGCCCCATTCTTCGGCAATCGCCGAGCACAAGAGGCCCGCGCGCCCGGCCTTGAGCCAAGTCTCGCGATCGACCCGGCCCGCCTTGTCCCACTCTGCCTGGCGCGGGCTGCATTCGGTAGCGATAAAACGGCGCACCGTCTCGCGGTACTGTTCATGGTCGTCACGAAAGACGGTGCGGGGAAAGGTCAAAACGCTGGTCATGGGGCACTTTCAAAGTGGGGTTTTTTAGGCGGTGTGCACGGGGTCAAGCCAGTTTAACGGCAGTCCTGCCCAGTCCATGTCACCCAGAACACCGCATTCCAAGCCCATGATTTACAATGAGTTTTTCAGCCTCTGGACAAACACCATGAACCGCTGCAAGCGCCAGCCACTGGCATCTGCCTTATTGTTTCCGGCCTTGGCCGTCGCCACGTTCTGCGGACTGCCTGCCGCGACGGCCCAAAGCCTGACCGACGAGCAGATCCAGGCGCAAATCCGGGCCCAGTCCCAAAGCCAGCCCCTGCCCCAAATTGGCCTGCGGCAATTTCCGACGGCGGCCAAACGCGGCATTCTGGAGCTGCAAAATCCGCCCGAGGTGCTGATCAACGGCCAGCCCCAAAGGCTCTCTCCCGGTGCACGCATCCGCGACGCCAGCAACCTGCTGATCGTGTCGTCCCAATTGATGGGGCGCAAGCTGGTGGTCAACTACCTGCCCAATGCCCAAGGCGAAGTCCAAGAGGTTTGGCTGTTGAACCGGAACGAAGCCCAGGAAGTGCGGGAGGGCTCCGGCGCTATCACCAATTACAACATCGGGCCCAGCGCTGACGCCCCCAAGCGCGACGACGGCAAAACGCCGTTTGACCAATTGCCCAAATTCAAAAACTGAACCGGCAAATTGAAGCCACAATTTGCCTCGGCTATTGGCAATATATTAGCATTTATTTTTTAAATAACTTTTATTGTTAGATATTATTTAATATTTCCAATAAAGTTCCCACAAATATTAAAAAGTTAGATATCTATTTAATAGCATACTTTGTTAATAAATCAATTTAAAATACATAATTTATGAGTACAAAATCTAAAAAAGTATTCATCAAGACCTTCGGTTGCCAGATGAACGAGTACGACTCGGGCAAGATGGTCGATGTGATGCGCGCCGCAGAGGGCTACGAGCCGACCCAAAATGTCGACGAAGCCGACCTGGTGCTGTTCAACACCTGCTCGGTGCGTGAAAAAGCCCAAGAAAAGGTGTTCTCTGACCTCGGACGGGTCAAGCACCTTAAGGCCAAAGGCGTTTTGATCGGCGTGGGCGGCTGCGTGGCCAGCCAGGAGGGCGCCGACATCATTGCGCGGGCACCGTACGTGGACGTCGTGTTCGGCCCGCAAACCTTGCACCGCCTGCCGGATTTGCTGCGCGAACAGCGGCGCACCGCACAGTCCCAGGTGGACATCCGCTTCCCGGAGATCGAAAAGTTCGACCACCTGCCACCGGCCAAAGTCGAGGGTGCCACCGCCTTCGTGAGCATCATGGAAGGCTGCTCCAAATATTGCAGCTACTGCGTCGTGCCCTACACCCGCGGCGAAGAAGTCAGCCGCCCATTTGAAGACGTGCTGGTCGAGGTGGCAGGCCTGGCGGACCAAGGCGTCAAAGAGGTCACGCTGCTGGGGCAAAACGTCAACGCTTACCGCGCGCCGCTGCAATCGCAAGGCCCAAAAACGATAGCTGTCTATGCAGAAAACACAAGGACACCAGGCCAGTTTGGCGCTGAAATGGCCGATTTCGCCACCTTGCTTTCGTATGTGGCCGACATCCCCGGCGTTGAGCGCATCCGATACACCACCAGCCACCCCAACGAGTTCACGCCGTCGCTGATTGCCGCGTACGAAAAAATCCCCAAACTGGTGAGCCACCTGCATTTGCCAGTGCAACACGGCAGCGACCGGATTTTGATGGCCATGAAACGTGGCTACACCGCCATGGAGTACAAAAGCACCATCCGCAAACTGCGCGCCATCCGCCCTGATATGGCCATCAGCAGCGACTTCATCGTCGGTTTTCCCGGTGAGACCGACGAAGACTTTGGCAAGATGATGAAGCTGATTGATGATGTGGGCTTTGACAACTCCTTCAGCTTCATCTTCAGTCCGCGCCCGGGCACGCCAGCGGCCAATTTGCCGGACGAGACGCCGCATGACGTCAAACTGGCCCGCCTGCATCAGGTGCAGCGCGCCATTGACGCCAACATGAAGCGGATTTCCGAGACCATGCAAGGCTCGGTGCAGCGCATTCTGGTCGAAGGCGCCGCCAAACGCGATTCGAACGAGCTGATGGGCCGTACCGAATGCAACCGCGCCGTCAATTTTTCCGGGCCCGCGCGGCTGATTGGGCAAATGGTGGACGTGCGGGTGTCAGAAGCGCGCAATTACTCCTTGCGTGGCGAGGTGCTGGCAACCCAGGAGTCTGCAAGCGCCAACACCAGCAACCCAAAAGCCACCGCGACAGGCGTGAACAAACTCATGGCCTGAACAACTGGCCTGTTGAAATTTTCAATGCTACTGTTTTAATAACAAGCTATTGAGTATTCACGGGGACATATGACGAAAATCATCACTACCCAGTGCAAATTCATGACAAAATCAAGCTTGACCGCTTGAGCGCAGCGCCGTCACTTCAATCTCAATCTTCATGCGCGGGTCCAGCAAGCCGGCAGAAATCATCATGGAGGCTGGCGGTGCGTCAGCAAAGTAGCGGCGCAGCACCGGCCAGCAGCGTTCAAACTGGCTGGCGTCGGGCAACACATAGGTCACCCGGACGACGTCTTTCAGGCTTGACCCAGCTTGTTGCAACGCGGCGTCGATGTTCTTCAAACTCTGTTCGGCCTGTTGGACGATATCGTCCGAGATGGTCATGTTGGCGTAGTCAAAACCAGTGGTGCCCGAGACAAAAATCCAGTCGCCGGCCACCACCGCCCGGCAATAGCCGATCTGCGCCTCAAAGGTGGAACCCGAACTGATCCTGACTCTGTTCATAGACACTCTCCAATGGATTTCAAACAGCCTGCAGCCACTTCAAAACGGCATCTTGGGCATGCCCTTGATGCCCCCGCCCATTCCACCCATCCCGCCCATGCGTTTCATCATCTTCATCATGCCGCCGCCCTTCATCTTTTTCATCATGTCCTGCATCTGCTCAAACTCTTTGAGCATGCGGTTGACCTCCTGAACTTGCACGCCCGCGCCAGCGGCAATGCGGCGTTTGCGGGTGGCCTTGATCAGCTCGGGTTTGCGCCGCTCCAAGGGTGTCATGCTGTAGATGATGCCTTCTTTGCGTTTGATGTCCTTCTCGGCCCTGTCCATGTCCACCTGGCCGGCTTTGGCCGCCATGGCTGCGGGCAATTTGTCCATCAGGCTGGACAAGCCGCCCATCTGTTTCATTTGCTGAATCTGGCCCAAGAAGTCGGTCAGGTCAAAACCCGCGCCGCTTTTGACCTTGGCGGCGAGTTTTTGCGCGGCCGCCATGTCGAGGCCGGCCGTGACTTGCTCCACCAGCGCCAGGATGTCGCCCATGCCCAGAATGCGCCCAGCATGGCGCTCGGCGTCAAACACCTCCAGGCCGTCGATCTTTTCGCTCGTGCCCGAGAACTTGATCGGGGCCCCGGTGATCTGCCGCACCGACAGCGCCGCGCCGCCGCGTGAATCACCGTCGGTTTTGGTCAAAATGATGCCCGTCAGCGGCAGGGCGTCCTTGAAGGCTTTGGCGGTGTTGACCGCATCCTGGCCCTGCATGGCATCGACCACAAACAGGGTCTCGACCGGGTTGAGCGCCGCGTGCAAGGCCTTGATTTCACGCATCAAGGCTTCGTCAATCGCCAGCCGGCCAGCGGTGTCAACCAGCAACACGTCAAAGTAATGTTTGCGGGCGTAATCAAGCGCAGCCAAGGCAATGTCCACCGGCTTTTGGTCTGGCGTGCTGGGGAACCACTCGGCGCCGGCTTGCGCCGTGACGGTTTTAAGCTGCTCGATGGCGGCCGGGCGGTACACGTCACCTGACACGGTGAGCACCTTCTTTTTGCGCTTCTCGATCAAGTACTTGGCCAGTTTGGCGGTGGTGGTGGTCTTGCCAGCGCCTTGCAAGCCGGCCATCAAAATCACGGCGGGCGGCTGGGCATTGAGGTTGATGTCACTCACGCCTTCACCCATGGTGGCGGCCAGCTCGCGGCTGACGATGCCCACCAACACCTGGCCGGGTTGCAGGGATCCCAAGACTTCCTGGCCCATGGCCTTGTCCTTGACGCGGGCGATGAAGTCGCGCACCACCGGCAGAGCCACGTCAGCCTCCAGCAGGGCCATGCGCACTTCGCGCAGCATGTCGGCCACGTTGGCCTCGGTGATGCGAGCCTGACCCCGCAGGCCTTTGACCACGCGGGAGAGTTTGTCGGAAAGAGCTGAGGCCATGGCGGAGTTGTCTGGCAGGGCATGCCAGTTGGGTTGAGAGTTGGGTCGGGAGTTGAGTTGCGACGGGAGGTGCAGAAAATCCAGCGCGAAACGCTAAACTCAGGCCATGATTTTACCCAGCGCTGATTTGGCCAGTGTTTCACTTGGCGCTGGCGCCGCCCTGGCGTACGCCGCGACGGCGCTGGCGTCGCCACGCTTGAGCCCAGCGACCATCCGCCGCCTGTTGGTGCTGGCCTGGCTGATACACGCTATGGCCATTGCCTGGGCCTTGATGGCCAGCCCGCCGCGCTTCGGTTTTGGGCCGGCCCTGTCAGTCACGGTTTGGCTGGTGGCCACTGTCTATGCGATCGAGATCATTTATTACCCGCAGTTGCAAACGCAATGGACCCTGTCGGCACTGGGTGCCGTGGCGGTTCTGCTGGCGCTGGTGTTCCCAGGTGGGCAATTGCACGCCAGCGCCTCGTTGTGGCTGCCATTGCACTGGGCGCTTGGCATTGCCTCTTATGGCCTGTTTGGCGTGGCAGTGGCGCATGGCTGGTTCATGACGCGGGCTGAAGGACGTATCCGCGTCGCCGACAACCCCGACAGCGGCCTGCCACTGTTGACGCTGGAGCGGCTGACCTTTCGTTTTGTCGGTGCAGGTTTTGTCTTGCTGTCCGCCACGCTGGCGGTGGCCCTGCTGTTTGGCGACCAGTTGTATGGCGTGCGAACCGGCTGGAAGTGGGATCACAAAACTGTGTTTTCACTGCTGTCCTGGTTGACCTTTGCCGTGTTGTTGCTGGGGCGACGGCTGTTTGGTTGGCGCGGCCAAGTGGCCGTGCGGGTGTTGTACATCGGCGCGGGCCTGCTGCTGATGGCTTATGTCGGCTCGCGTTTTGTGCTGGAAGTGATTTTGAGGCGCAGCCTGTGAAGCTGGCCCTGATTTTGATCGCCGTGCTGGTCGGCATCTGGCTGTTTAAAACCGGCCGCCGCGTCGATCCGCCGGACGACAAAAGCCGCGGCCCGGCGCCGGGGCACGGTCCAGGCGGCACCGGCAAACCGGCGCCGAATTTGGCGCTGGAGATGGTTCGTTGCCAGCACTGCGATTTGCATCTGCCCAAAGCGGAATCGATTGAGGGCCAACGTGGCGTGTATTGCAGCGAAGCCCACCGCAAACAGGCGGAGCGCTGAATGAAGGGCGACTCGACGGCGGTTGACGCCTTTGCGCCGTCCGCCTTTTTCGCCGACCACGAGGCCAGTTTCAACGCAGGTTTTGACGGACCCGACGCCCTGGCAGCAACCCACTTGCAGGCCAGCGGCGAGTTCGAGCGACTTTGGCGCGCCTTTATGGCGGCGCGTTTCGTTCTGGGCCTGCTGCTGCTGTTTTTGCAGGGCACGCTGGAACTTCTTAGCCAGACCCTCAACCCGCGGCTGCTGCTGGTATGCGGCGCCTACTGTGTAGCGGCGCTGGCGGTTTTGTGGTTCGCGCAACCCCGGCGGTATGGCCGCACCTTCAACCCGCAGTGGGCGTCCACCATTGGTGTTGATTTGCTGGCCTACACCCTGTTGCAGTTTCTACAGGCGGGTGTCATCAACTACGCGCCCCTGTTCGTCTTGCCGGTTCTGATGGCCGCAATTTTAGGGTCCTTGTGGCTGGCGCTTGGCACAGCCGCCAGCGTCAGCCTGTTGCTGTTGGCGCACTCGGCGTGGCTGGCGCTCCAGTTGCCGCAAAACCAGGCCACCCAGTTTGCCCAGTCGGCCTTGACGGGCACGGGCTGTTTTGTGATTGCGTTTTTGGCCAACCAGTTGTCGGTGCGGCTGGCGTCCGAGGAGCAACGCTCACGCCTCAACCAGCTTGCCGCCCGGGTGCAGCGCCAGGTCAATGAACTCGTGATTGAGTCGCTCAGCGAAGGCATTCTGGTGGTAGACAAAACCGGGCGAGTGCGCGCCGCCAACCCGGCGGCCCGCTTGCTGCTTGGCGTCACAACCTCCAGGCCAGACTTTGCCTTCAGCCTGGACTCCGAAGTGGGCTGGGCCGAGTTGTCTACTTTGGCGCGCCAAAGTTTTTTGCAAGGGGGCGCAGAGCGGGCCAACCTCACCATCCACCACCCAAGCCAGGGGCTGCGCCGGCTGCAGGCCCACACGCGCCTGACGCAGGCCAGGGCCACCGGCGAAGAAAGTCTGTGTGTGATGTTCCTGCAGGACCAACGTGAACTGGAAGCCCGCATCCGCTCTGACAAACTCGCTAGCATGGGGCGCATGTCTGCTGCAGTGGCCCACGAAATCCGCAACCCTTTGGCCGCCATCACCCAAGCCAATGCCTTGCTGGACGAAGACACCACCGACCCACGGCACAAAAGGCTCACCCAGATGGTGGCGCAAAACGCCAGTCGACTCGGAAGAATCGTCGATGAGGTGCTGAACCTGTCCCGCATCCAGCACCCCGAAAATGCGGTGACCTTGCAGCACATGGCCTTGAGCGAATCGGTGGCCCGGATTTTCCGGGACTGGACAGTGCAGACAGGCAGCGCACATTTAGCCCGGATCGAGCTGCTCAACATCGACGTTGAAGTGGCCTTTGAAAGCGAGCATCTGCGCCGGGTCATGATCAACCTGCTGGACAATGCGCGGCGCTTCGCCAGCGGGCATCCGGCGGGAATCCAGGTCCGGGTCGACCGCGACAGCGCAGAGCAGGGGCAAGTGGCAGTCTGGAGTGATGGTTTGCCGCTGGAACCATCGGTTGAACGGCATTTGTTTGAACCATTTTTTTCGTCCGAAAGCCGCTCCTCGGGACTTGGTATGTACATCTGCCGCGAATTGTGTGAAGGCCATGGCGCTGGCATCGTGTACCGACGCACCCGCCGCACGCTGGCCGGCGTTGACACCGAAGGCAACGAGTTTTGCGTCACTTTCCGGACAAAATAAGGCCTTAACCATGCCAAGCGCCTCCCCATCGCAAATCTGCCGCATTCTGGTCGTCGACGACGAGCCCGATTTGCGCACGCTGTACGAACTGACCCTATTGCGTGAAGGGTTTCGGGTTGAGGCGGCTGCCAGCGTGCAGGAAGCCCGCCAGGTGCTTAGCCGCCAGCAGTTTGAAGTCGTCATCACCGACATGCGCCTGCCCGATGGCATGGGACTGCAATTGCTGAATGACATCAAGGTGGAGCAGCGCAACGAACGTTGCGTTGTCATCACCGCTTATGGCTCCGCTGAAAACGCGGTCGAGTCGCTCAAGGCGGGGGCCTTTGACTACCTGACCAAGCCGGTTGACCTGAAGCAGTTTCGCGCCGTCATCGCGTCAGCTGCGCAGGCTGCATTGCAAGCCCCCGCGTCTCAGTCCTACCGACAGCCCATCGTGCCAAACGGCAAAGATTCACGCCCCCGGGGGGCATCCAGCCAGGGCCTGCTTGAATCCGGGGACGCGGCTTTGCAACGCCTGGTGGGTGATTCGGCGGTGATGACCCAAGTCAAGGAACGGATTGCCAAAGTGGCTAGAAGCATGGCGCCAGTCCTGGTGCGGGGCGAGACGGGCACCGGCAAAGAACTGGCGGCCAAGGCCCTGCATGCCAACAGCCACCGCTGGGCCGGCCCGATGGTGGCCGTCAATTGCAGCGCCATTCCTGAAAATCTTCTGGAGAGCGAATTTTTTGGCGCCAAGAAAGGCGCCTACACAGGGGCAGTCAAAGACCGGATCGGGTTCTTTCAAGCGGCATCGGGCGGCACTTTGTTTCTGGATGAAATTGGCGACCTTCCCCTGTCAATGCAGTCCAAACTTTTACGGGCGATCCAGGAGCGCAGCGTTCGTCCGGTAGGTGCCACAGCGGAAGAAAATGTCGATGTCAGGCTGGTCAGTGCGACCCACCGCGATCTGGCCAGGGACGTGCAAAGCGGGCGGTTTCGGCAGGATCTCTATTACCGGCTCAACGTGATAGAAATTTACATTCCTGCACTGCGCGATCGCATTGAAGATTTGCCCTTGTTGTGCGAGGCCTTGCTCAAAGGCATCGCGGCGCAAGCAGGCATTGAACCTGTGCGGATGTCCCGTTTGATGCTCGAACAGCTCATGGCGCAACCTCTGGTGGGCAACGTCAGGGAACTGGAAAACCTGTTGCACCGTGCAGTCGCCTTGTGTGATTCTGACGAGCTTGAAATTGATTTGGGACACGACCAAACTCTGCCGACTCCGATGGCGGACGATGTTCTGCCGACCACGCAGCCGGCGTCGTTGGGTGCGCTGACAGTGGCCGCCCAGGATGGCATTCCACCCGACTTGCAGGAGCATCTGGACAAGCAGGAGCGGGACATCCTGGCAAGGACGTTGCTGGAGACAGGGTACAACCGAACCGCGGCAGCCACGCGGCTCGGCCTGAGTCTGCGCCAGATTCGATATCGCATCGCGCGATTGGGCATTGATGTGCCACACGGCGTTGACGCCAGCGCCGACACCCGTGACGATGCCGCCTGAAAAACGGACTATTGCGCCCGATGCGCTGCCTGTGTGGCAGGCTGGCTGGTATCACTTCGCGCGGCGAGTGGATTCACCCAACTATGGGCCAAGGCCCGCATTGGCCCAAATTGACCTCATCGTGATCCATTCAATCAGTCTGCCACCAGGGCAGTATGGCGGCGACGACGTAGAGCGGCTGTTCACCAACCAGCTGGACTGGTGTCAGCATCCTTATTTCCAGCAGATCAAGGAATTGCAGGTGTCGGCGCATTTTTATGTGCGCCGCAACGGTGAGTTGCTGCAATTCGTCAGTTGTGACGACCGCGCCTGGCACGCCGGCGCGTCGCTTTATCGCGGTCGGAACAATTGCAACGACGACTCGATTGGCATTGAACTGGAAGGGGTCGAAGGGCAAAGTTTTGAGGCCGCTCAGTACGAGACCCTGATTGCAGTTTGCGCGAGCCTGGCGCAGCACTATCCGGTGCGCCACGTCGCTGGCCATGAACACATTGCGCCAGGACGCAAGGCGGATCCGGGAAGCGGCTTCAACTGGGTTTTATTGCAACAGTCGCTGGCCTGGCCTGATCAGTATTTTCCCGAATAACTCGCATACACCTTGGCCGGTTTTACAACTGAATCGGCGTGAATGCCGGCCATCCGCCGAACGCCCGGCAGTGCCACAAAGTCCCAATAACAAAGGCCCGCACCGGCGCGCTGAAGGCTGCATGCGGCTTGCGCAATGAAACAGTCGCACAGGCCTTATGGGCAATAGATTTTTTGCGATATAACCTGCACCGCGCCACATGACAAGAAGACTGCCAGTACACTACCTGTAGTGCCTTGCACTGGATTCACACACCATATATAGTGTGTTCTGGGTTGGCGAACAGGCTGCGAGCGATCACTCGGCCCCAATGAATTAAAACTGAACCCTCTTGCCGGAGTCAAAGAAAAAATGCAAATTACAAGCAACATACCAACCGCCTTGGCCAGCCGAGCCCAAGCCCGGCCTGCGGTCGGCGCATCACCCGCAATGTCAGTCAACGCACTCGAGCATTACCAGATCATCCGGCGCAATGGCGGCGTGGTGGCCTTTGAACCCAACAAGATCGCCGTGGCCATGATGAAGGCCTTTCTGGCGGTGCATGGCACCCAGGGCGCCGCGTCTGCCAGTGTGCGTGAAATGGTTGACGGGTTGACCCAGGCCGTGATCCGGGCATTGGTACGCTCACGTCCTGGTGGCGGCACGTTTCACATTGAAGATGTGCAAGACCAGGTGGAACTCGGCCTGATGCGCGCGGGCCATCACGAAATTGCGCGCGCCTACGTGTTGTACCGTGAAAAACGCAGCCAGGAACGCGTGAAAGTTGTGGCTCAAGAGGCCCCAAAACTGCCCCTGTTGCACGCCATGGACGCAGGTCGGCGCATTGTGCTGGACTTGAATCACCTCAAAGGCTTGATTACCTCAGCCTGCGCCGGACTGGGCGCCGATGTCAAGCCAGATCCCATCATGGCCGAAACCATGCGCAACCTTTACGACGGCGTGCCAATGGACGAAGTCTACAAAGCCTCCGTTCTCGCTGCGCGCACCCTGATTGAAAAAGACCCTGACTACACCTATGCCACCGCCCGCCTGCTATTTCACACCATTGCCAAGGAAGTGCTCGGCAAAGAGGTGAGCCAGGCTGAGATGAGCCAAGCCTATGTGGACTACTTTCCGGAGTTCATCAAAAAAGGCGTCACCAACGAGCTGCTGGATGAAAAACTCCAGCAGTTTGATTTGAAACGCCTGGGACTGGCGCTCAAGGCGGACCGCGATTTGAAATTTGACTACCTCGGTTTGCAAACCCTCTACGACCGTTATTTTTTGCACGTGGGCAAATCGCGCATTGAATTGCCGCAGGCGTTTTTCATGCGGGTGGCGATGGGCCTGTCGCTCAATGAAATCGACCGCGAGGCGCGCGCCATCGAGTTTTATGAAGTGCTCTCCAGTTTCGACTTCATGTCCAGCACGCCGACACTGTTCAACAGCGGCACCCTGCGCTCACAACTGTCCAGCTGTTATTTGACGACTGTCCCGGACGACCTGGATGGCATCTACGAATCGATCAAAGAAAACGCCCTGCTGTCGAAATTTGCCGGTGGGCTGGGCAACGACTGGACCCGCGTGCGG
Source organism: Burkholderiales bacterium (assembly GCA_025360385.1). Lineage (GTDB taxonomy): Bacteria > Pseudomonadota > Gammaproteobacteria > Burkholderiales > Burkholderiaceae_C > JANYCG01. The sequence goes on from JANYCG010000217.1 coordinate 46,018, forward strand.
GCGCTTGGCAGCCACATCAAAGGCACCAACGGCGAGTCCCAAGGCGTGGTGCCCTTCCTCAAGGTAGTCAACGACACGGCAGTTGCGGTGAACCAGGGCGGCAAACGCAAAGGCGCGGTTTGCACCTATCTCGAAACCTGGCATCTCGACATCGAGGAGTTTCTGGAACTGCGCAAAAACACGGGCGATGACCGCAGGCGCACCCATGACATGAACACGGCCAACTGGATCCCTGATCTGTTCATGCGCCGCGTCATGGAAAAAGGCCAATGGACCCTGTTCTCGCCCAGCAATGTGCCAGACTTGCACGACAAATTCGGCGCCGATTTTGAACGGGCCTACGTCGCCTATGAAGAAAAAGCCTCGCGCGGCGAAATCAAGCCCGCGCGCACGCTTCAGGCGGCAGACCTGTGGCGCAAGATGCTCACTATGCTGTTTGAAACCGGCCATCCGTGGATCACCTTCAAGGATGCCTGCAACGTACGCTCACCTCAGCAGCATGTGGGTGTCGTGCATTCATCCAACCTGTGCACCGAGATCACACTGAATACCAGCGACACCGAAACGGCCGTCTGCAATCTCGGGTCAGTCAACCTGTTACAGCACTTGATGGACGTCCCACAGGGCGATGCCAGTGGCGCTTTGAAGGTGCTGGATCATCACAAGCTGCAAAAGACCATCACGACGGCCATGCGCATGCTCGACAACGTGATTGACATTAATTATTACGCCGTCAAGAAAGCCCGCGACTCCAACATGCGCCACCGCCCAGTCGGTCTTGGCGTCATGGCTTTCCAGGACAGCCTCTACGAACTTCGCATTCCCTATGCGAGCGATGAAGCGCTTGCTTTCGCCGACCAGTCGATGGAAGCGATTTGTTATTACGCCTACCAGGCCTCCACTGAGCTAGCCCGCGAACGTGGCCAGTATTCAAGTTACAAAGGATCTCTTTGGGATCAAGGCATCTTGCCAATCGACACACTGGCCCTGCTTGAAAAGGAACGTGGCGGTTATGTTGAGGTGGATCGGTCTTCAACCCTTGACTGGGATGCCCTGCGCCAAAAAATCGCACGGGACGGCATGCGCAATTCCAATTGTGTGGCAATTGCCCCCACAGCGACCATCTCCAACATCATCGGGGTCGATGCATCGATCGAGCCGTGTTTTGGAAACCTGTCGGTCAAATCCAATTTGTCTGGCGAGTTCACCATCATCAACGGCAAGCTTGTCCGTGACCTCAAACGTCTGGGGCTTTGGGACGACGTGATGGTGATGGACTTGAAACACTTTGATGGCTCCTTGAGTCCAATCGATCGTGTGCCGGCCGACATCAAGGCGCTTTATGCGACCGCCTTTGAAGTGGAAACCCGTTGGCTGGTGGAAGCGGCAGCGCGCCGCCAAAAATGGATTGACCAAGCCCAATCTCTCAACATTTATATGGCTGGCGCTTCGGGCAAAAAACTTGATGACACCTACAAACTGGCTTGGGTTCGTGGCCTGAAAACCACCTACTACCTTCGCACCATGTCAGCCACTCACGCTGAAAAATCCACGGTGTCTTCTGGTCGGATGAATGCCGTGTCGTCAGGCCATGGCGACGGGCCGATGGTTCACGGCAAGAGCCTTGGCAATAAAAATTCAATGAGCGCGCTGGATGTGGCGGCCGCTGCGGCAATTCAGCAAATGGAGATGGCGACCCATGCCGCCACCGACATTAAATTTTGCGGCGTTGATGACCCAACATGCGAGTCGTGCCAGTGAGCGCCATGCAGGCCATTGCAAGATTGCTGGGCGCAGGCATTCGACCGGTATGAGGCGGCAAAACTTGACAATCAATTCGATAGCGATGCAATTGAACAACACAACGCGCCGATGAAATGAATGATTGCTTTTCAATTCATTTCTCTGCTCTGATAATCTGCTAACTGGAACTATTTATGTTGACCTGGGACGAAGAAATCAAGCCCACTCCGAATCTGCAATCCGCACACGGCTCCCACGCAAGCCGTATGGTTCCCTTACCCCAAATTGTTGGCCATCCCGCCGTGACGACGCGTGTGCTTGACGACGGCGCCGTCGTTGGCGTTGGGGTGCCGCCTGATGCGGCTCCTCTTTCCCGCAACAGCGCAGTTGCTCCGCGCCGGGTCAACGCAGCAGACAAACGCATCATCAACGGCAAGACCGATGTCAACCAGTTGGTGCCGTTCAAGTACAAATGGGCCTGGGAGAAATACCTCGCAAGTTGCGCCAATCACTGGATGCCCCAAGAAGTCAACATGACGCGGGACATCGCGTTGTGGAAAGATCCAAATGGTCTGACCGAAGACGAACGGCGCATCGTCAAACGCAACCTTGGCTTTTTCGTCACGGCTGATTCATTGGCCGCCAACAACATCGTGTTGGGCACCTACCGCCACATCACGGCGCCCGAGTGCCGTCAGTTCTTGTTGCGCCAGGCTTTTGAAGAGGCCATCCACACCCACGCCTACCAGTACATTGTCGAGTCGCTCGGCCTGGATGAGAGCGAGATCTTCAACGCTTATAACGAAGTCAAGTCCATTCGTGACAAGGACGAGTTCCTGCTGCCGTTTATCGCAGCCATCATGGATCCGCATTTCCACACGGGCACCCCTCAAACCGACCAGACACTTCTGAAGTCGCTGATCGTTTTTGCCTGCTTGATGGAAGGCTTGTTCTTCTATGTCGGATTTACCCAGATTTTGGCTCTGGGCCGCCAAAACAAGATGACCGGCGCGGCGGAACAATACCAATACATCCTGCGTGACGAATCCATGCATTGCAATTTTGGCATTGACCTGATCAATCAGCTCAAGGCTGAAAACCCGATGTTGTGGACTACTGAATTCAAATCCGAAATTCGTGCCTTGTTTGAGCAAGCCGTTGAACTCGAATACCGTTACGCTGAAGACACCATGCCACGCGGTGTTCTTGGCATGAACGCGTCAATGTTCAAAGGCTACCTTCGCTACATTGCCAACCGCCGCGCCACACAGATTGGCTTGGAAGCGCTTTACCCCAATGAAGAGAATCCATTTCCCTGGATGAGCGAGATGATTGACCTCAAGAAAGAGCGCAATTTCTTTGAAACCCGCGTGATTGAATACCAGTCTGGCGGAGCCCTTTCCTGGGATTGAGTTTTTGATGTTGAAAAAAATGATTTCTAGATTGATGCAAATTGCCTATGGTGCCGAAGGGCACGGCAGCAGTTTGCTCACCCGAGTTCATGGTGCTGGGCAATTGCCCAACACCATGAATCGCTTCATGCACTCCAACTCGCATGAAGTGCTCTTTGTTAATTGATCAAGGAGAAAACTGAAATGGCAACTGCAACAAAACCGGCCGCAAAAAAGGCCGCTCCCGCGAAGAAAGCTGCACCAGCAAAAAAAGCTGCACCAGCGAAAAAGGCTCCTGCTAAAAAGGCAGCCGTGAAGAAAGCCGCTCCGGCCAAAAAGGCGCCTGCCAAAAAAGCTGCCGCCAAGAAAGGCGCTCCGGCCAAAAAAGCGCCTGCCAAAAAAGCCGCCGCCAAGAAAGCCGCTCCAGCTAAAAAAGCCGCCGCCAAAAAAGCGCCTGCCAAAAAAGCTGCTGCTGCCAAAAAGCCCGCTGCCAAAAAGCCAGCCGCCAAGAAAGCAGCCAAAAAGCCGGCTGCGAAGAAAGCCGCGAAAGCACCCGCTGCGAAAGCAGCGCCCGCACCCGCTGCTGCTGCGGCTCAGACCACTCTGAACCCGCAGGCCGCCTGGCCGTTTCCAACGGCCACCAAGCCGTAAAACGCTGGCGGTATGGTTAAAAGCCCGATGTCGAAAGACCTCGGGCTTTTTTATTTGCTATTAATAATTAAGCAAACAACTCAATATTAACGGGGACATTGACGCGTTTTTTATCTCTCTAAGGATAAAACGCCAATACCCGGTATCCAGACACCCGGTCAGCGCCTGCACCGGGCCTCAGGTTGATCATCATGTTGCCCGACCATTCTGAATCAGCCAAAATCGTGCTGCCCGCCGGCATGAATTCAGACAGCGCGACCACGCGCCTTATGACGGCTTGATCTTGTGAATCCGTCAATGTCATTTCAAGCGCGGGCGCTGCCAAATCATAAGGGGCAGAGTTTTTAAGCACCACACTCAAGCGATATGTGTCCAGGCGGATTTTGGCAAAGCTGGAGGCATCGATAGTGATTGCATCAATTTGCCGAAATGGTGAAACCTTGCAATTGAGCGGCCGGCAAGCCGACACGATCCACGCCCGTGCGCTGGGGTACAGCGCCGCAATCCGGTCGCGCTCATGCAGCAAAATTTGAAATGCCAACCCACCAGTCAGCGCAATGGCCACCAGGCACAACACAGCCTTGACCGATCGGCGCATCCAGATTGACTGCGTTTGCCCTTGCTTGATAAACGATATTTCAGGGGCCTGTATGCCGCTGTCGGTGGCCTCGTCCTTCGCTGACCCTGCATCAGACAAAGCCGGCGCCGCGTCAAGCCAAGGGTCCTGGAACTGGCCTGCTGTGCCAGGATGAGTCTGAGCTGATGCGGCCGGATCTGCGCCTAGCTGGGTTTCCTCAGCCGCCACCGGGCCGGTGCGAACGCCATTCACCTTGGCGGGCACATTGGACATGTTTGCAGCAAAGCCTGTCGCTGCAAGGTCCGCCGCGACGACATTGACACCTGCCAGGTCGCCCCTCGATTCCGCAAAATCGGCAACAACCGACTCCGACGGCGCGTCCACCATCACCATTGGCGGCAGCGCTGAATCAGATGACAGCATTGCCGCCTGCGGATTCAACAGCAATTGCGCAGAGGCGTCAAAAATTTCGGCACATTGCCCACAACGCACCCAGCCTTGCGAAATTCGCAATTGGTCGGGCACGACCCGAAACGCGGTTTTGCAGGCCGGGCAACGTGTAATGAGGCTCATAGACAAGTCATTGTAAAACGCCACCATCGCCGATCAGTCAATCAAAGTCAGAACAGTGCCTGGCGTCGCCACCGTGACGAACGCCAACGCAGGCCGATTCCGTGGCAGCGCCAAGCTCACGCTTAGAGCGTGGTCGTCATCAAGATCCAGCCGTCTTCGGAATCGCTCACCGCAAGCGGTGCGTAAGGGCGATAGGCATCTTTCAACTCGTCGGCCTGGCGTTCAAGAATGCCAGCCAGCACCAAAGACCCACCGGACGCTACCCGTGCGCACAACAAGGGGGCCAGCAGCTTGAGTGGCGTCGCCAGAATGTTCGCCAGCACCGTCTGGTATTGCCCGCTAATTTGGTCCGGCAAGCCAACATTGAGTGCAACCCGATTGGCGCTGGCATTTTGCAGCGTCGACCCAACAGCCGCTGGGTCAATATCCACCGCGTCAACATCAACGGCACCGAACATTGCGGCGCCAATGGCCAAAATGCCGGAGCCGCAGCCATAGTCCAGCACACGCTTGCCCAGACCCGCCTTGCCCTGCCTAGCGATCCAGCGCAGGCACATGCGCGTGGTGGGATGGGTTCCGGTGCCAAACGCCAGGCCAGGATCCAGACGAATGATGGTTTTGGCATCAGCTGGCGGTTCATGCCAACTTGGCACGATCCAGAAATCTGCCGTGATATCCACTGGGCTGAACTGCGACTGCGTCAGCCGCACCCAATCCTGTTCTGGAACCGCATGGATGCCCACCAGCTTGCTGTCTGCAAAAAAATCTTGCGCGGACAACAATTGCGCGGCGTCCTTAGCCAATGCCTCAGTCGCATACAACGCCACCACGCGTGAACGTTGCCAGCCGTCCTGCGGCGGCGGCATCCCGGGCTCACCAAACAAGGCCTGTTCCGCCTCAGTCTGCGCATCAGCATCCTCCACGCTGACACTCAGGGCATCCAGCGCATCCAGCGCATCGCTGATGGCTTCAACCCGCTCTTGTGGGCAAATCAGGCTAAGTTCGTGCATGCATCAGGGCCGCGTCACCGTTTGTGGTGCTCGAGCCATTCTTCCAGGTAATGGATGTTGGTGCCGCCCGACATGAATTTTGCGTCCACCATCAATTCGCGGTGCAGCGCGATATTGGTGTTGATGCCCTCCACCACCGTCTCGCCCAGGGCGGTGCGCATCCGGGCCAGGGCTTGGTCGCGGGTGTCGCCGTGCACAATGATTTTGCCAATCATCGAGTCGTAATTGGACGGCACAAAGTAATTCGTGTACACGTGGGAGTCGACGCGCACGCCGGGTCCCCCTGGCGGATGCCACATCGTGATGCGCCCAGGCGAGGGTGTGAACTTATACGGATCCTCGGCGTTGATCCGGCATTCAATGGCATGGCCCCGGATTTCAATCTGGCGTTGGGTAAACGGCAATTTTTCACCGGCCGCAACAAGGATTTGGGTTTTGACAATGTCCACGCCGGTGACCCACTCTGTCACCGGGTGCTCCACCTGAACCCGGGTGTTCATTTCAATGAAATAAAACTCACCGTTTTCAAACAAAAACTCAAAGGTGCCGGCCCCCCGATAACCAATCTTTTTACAAGCCGCAACACAGCGCTCACCAATGCGTTCAATCAACTTGCGTGCAATGCCGGGCGCGGGCGCTTCTTCGATAATTTTTTGATGCCGACGCTGCATGGAGCAGTCCCGCTCCCCCAGATAAACCGCATTTTTGTGTTTGTCCGCCATGATCTGAATTTCGATATGACGCGGATTTTGCAGAAATTTCTCAAGGTAAACCGCGGCGTTGCCAAACGCTGCCCCGGCCTCAGCCTTGGTCATCTGCACGGCGTTGATCAAGGCCGCCTCCGTATGGACGACCCGCATGCCACGCCCGCCGCCCCCGCCAGCGGCCTTGATGATGACGGGATAACCCACCGCTTTGGCGATCTTGCGGATTTGCGCCGGGTCATCCGGCAACTCACCTTCGGAGCCGGGCACACAAGGCACGCCCGCCTTGATCATGGCCTGCTTGGCTGACACTTTGTCGCCCATGATGCGGATCGACTCGGGCGTCGGGCCAATGAACTGAAAGCCGCTTTTTTCAACCCGTTCAGCAAAACCTGCGTTTTCACTCAAAAACCCGTATCCAGGGTGGATGGCTTCCGCATCAGTCACTTCTGCCGCAGAAATAATTGCCGGCATATTGAGGTAACTTTGCGCCGAAGGCGCCGGGCCAATGCAGACGGCCTCATCGGCCAGCCGGATGTATTTGGCCTCGCGGTCGGCTTCGGAATACACCATCACGGCCTTAATGCCCAGCTCGCGGCAGGCACGCTGAATGCGCAAAGCAATCTCGCCTCGGTTGGCGATCAGAATTTTTTTAAACATATCCGGGCGCGTCTTCAGGCGACTTCAAACAAGGGCTGTCCGTATTCAACCGCCTCGCCGTTTTCGCACAAAATCCGGCTGACAGTACCGCTGTGGTCAGACTCAATTTCGTTGAGGATTTTCATCGCTTCAATGATGCAAATCGTCTCGCCCGCCTTAACAACTTGCCCGATTTCGACGAAGGCTTTCGCGCCAGGCGATGCGCTGCGGTAAAAGGTGCCGACCATGGGTGATTTGACGACTTGGTTCGGGTTGGCAACCGGCGTGGCGACGACATCCGCTGACACAGCCACTTGTGGTGCAACCGGTGCCGGGGCTGACGCAGCCTGATACGCCTGGGCCATACCCTGGCCCCCTATCGCGCCGCCACCGTAGCCACCCTTGACGATGCGGACTTTTCCTTCAGCTTCTGTGATTTCCAGCTCTGAGACGTTCGAGTCAGACACCAGATCAATCAATGTTTTGAGTTTGCGCAAGTCCATAGTGTCTCCAACGTTTAATTAAAGTTTGCCAAACTAAGTCAAAAGAGACCATTTGGTATTTATCTTCATTTATCGTTCAGAATTTTAACCTATTGCGATGATGCTTCAATCCATCGGAGGATCTGGCACGGCCAACACCAAGTGCCGTGCATCCACACGGATTTGCTGAGCTCATCCAGAGCCGAATCAAAGCTGCATCAAGCTCCGGTCGGGCCGCTCACCTCAACTCCGACCAGATTCGCAAATCTTCCGCGCTGACTCGACCCATTTTACGGTGCAACAGCGCCCCGCTGCCGCCCACAATCACCGTGAATGGCAATGCGCCCGCCAAATTGCCCATCGCTTTGCTCATTTCCATGCCCGCCAGGCCAGCCATTCCAATCGGAAAACTCAGCGGCATTTTGAACAAAAAAGCATTCACCGGTTTGACCTGGTCTACAGCAATTCCCAGAACTTGCCAGCCATTGCGCCTATTTTCTTGATAAAACTTGTCAATTAACGGCAATTCGTCAACACACGGCGGACACCAGGTGGCCCAAAAATTGAGCAGCAGCGGTTTCCCGCGCAAGGCCGCAAGCTGGATTGCTGCGCCGCTGGGCGCCTCCAACGTCGTGTTCCAAAAATCACTCAGTGGCCCGGTGTCTGACATCTTGTCCGGCGACGCGCCCGAGTCGCCGGCCGGGACAAAAGGGCTCGAAGCGGCTGGCGACTGCCCGTCGGCTTGCCGCGTGCGCCACGACAGACTTGCCCCGACTGCCGCCGCCGCAATGCCAACCCCACCCAGCACCCAACGGCGAGAGCGCACCGCACCCATCGGAAAAGAAGCTGGCGGATCCACCACTGGCGACGGCTCGGACTCACCTTGGCGCAGTTGGGACGGTGGCGCAGTATCCGGCGGCATGGCTAGATAGTGCCTTTAAAAACCACGATGGGCATTTTCATCATTCAGGACACCCGTTTTTGCTACGGGCAAATGATCGGCAATTTTTCATTTTTTAACAATTAACGACTTCAGACCGCAAAAGGACGTCTAATGCCGCCAGATTTCCTCTTCGTGAAAAACCAGATTTATCCGCCTTCAGGGCACCACGCAGGTCGTCATAGTCATAAATCATCAAGTGAACCCCGACATGCTCTTGCAGCGTTTTGCAAAAGTCTTGAATACTCAACGCGTCGACCGGTTCACCGGTAAAACCCGTTACCGTTTGCGTTGAAAAGTTGATTCTTTCGTCGATCAAGGCGATTTCAGCAGATTTCGAGTCGTCACAAAACAGCTGGAGGTAAACGTCGTTGCGCCGCGTCGCCGTGCCGCGCCAGACCGCCCCGCCCAGATGGGGCCGAAACAGCGCCAGCCGCAACATCCAACGGCGCGCCAATTCGCGCAAGGCCCGCAATTCGGCGGGCTGGGTGCCGGCGCAAAACAGCTCCAAATAATCACGCACTTCCGCCTCAATGTCCTCATTGCCAGGCAAACCCGAACGGCGCATGGCACCCAGTTGTTTGGCGGCGCGGTGCTTGGCAGGGCCATATTCAAGCCCCTCCTCGACGATAAGTCGGGCGGCACACGCGGCAATTTCTGAGGTGGCGGTATCCATGGGTGGCAATTCGGCTTGGGTGCTGCGGTGGATTGTCGGTTAAAACGGCGCTTCAAAGCGCTTTTTTGAGCGTTGATTTGACGCATAATTTCGAACATCCAAAGCGTAAATCGATTCAAATAGCTCCCAAAAAATACAAAAATAATTTAATTAACTTATAAAATTTATCGACTGTATTAAAATCGTTGAAAAATCCCACGGTTGTTATTTTTCAAGCTATATTAATTATAATAATACTGCCTAAAAATTAGGCTTAATGCATTTTTAATAAAAATTAAACGTAGATAAAATTTACATTTGTAAAAATGCACATTCATATTCTCGGTATTTGCGGAACCTTCATGGGTGGCCTGGCCGCCCTGGCGCGCGAGGCCGGCCACAAAGTCACCGGCTGCGACGCAGGGGTCTACCCGCCCATGAGCGACCAATTGCGCGCCCTTGGCATCGACCTGATCGAAGGCTTCGGCGCGGAACAGTTGGCCCTGAAACCGGACGTGTACGTGGTAGGCAACGTCGTGAGCCGCGCACGCCTGCCCGACGGCTCTCCCAAGTTTCCCTCGATGGAAGCCATCATGGCGGCGGGCCTACCCTATACCAGCGGGCCACAATGGCTGGCCGAGCACATCCTGCAAGGCCGCCACGTGCTGGCCGTGGCCGGAACTCACGGCAAAACCACGACCACCGCCATGTTGACCTGGATTCTGGATTCGGCGGGTTTGCAGCCGGGCTTCCTCGTCGGGGGCGTTCCGCTGAATTTCGGCGTCTCGGCACGAATGGGCGATTGTGGAGGAGAGTCTTCGCGCCGGGCCGCCCCAAGCGACAATGCGGCCCGCTCGGGAGGCAGGAATCCACACGAAGCGGGCGACCGTGGGGGCTATTTCGTTATTGAAGCAGACGAGTACGACACCGCCTTCTTCGACAAACGCAGCAAGTTCGTGCACTACCGCCCTCGGACCGCCGTGCTGAACAACCTCGAATTCGACCATGCCGACATCTTTGACGACTTGGCGCAGATCGAGCGGCAGTTCCACCATCTGGTGCGGACTGTGCCGGGTCAATTTTTCGACGGGTCGTCCCTGGAAAACTTAGCCACCTCGGGGGGCAGCGAACCACACGCAGTGGGGAGCGTGGGGGCTGGGTCGGGGCGAATCGTCGTCAATGGCCTAGAGGAAAGCCTGCAGCGGGTTTTGTCCCAGGGTTGCTGGAGCGAAGTCCGCAGCTTCGGCACCACAGTGAGCGACTTTGCCGCCCTCGGCGACGCCAGCGACTTCATCGTGCAGGTCAAAGGCCTGCAAACCGGAACCGTGAAGTGGGCCCTGACGGGCGTACACAACCAGCTCAACGCGCTGGCGGCCATTGCGGCGGCAGACCACGTCGGCGTGCCAGTTGGGGTAGCCTGCCGGGCGCTGGAAAGCTTCCAGAACGTCAAGCGCCGCATGGAAGTGTGTGGGCGCGTCGGTGCCGGGCCGCGTGCCATCACGGTCTACGACGACTTCGCCCACCACCCCACCGCCATCCGCACCACCGTGGACGGCCTGCGCAAAACCCTGCAAAGCGGCCAACGCATTCTGGCCGTGTTCGAGCCGCGCAGCAATACCATGAAGCTCGGTGCCATGAAGGCGCAACTCCCCTGGAGCCTTGAAAGCGCCGACCTGGCCTTTTGCCACGGCGGTGGTTTGGGCTGGGACGCGGCTGAGGCGCTGGCCCCCATGGGCACGCGGGCGCAGGTTGCCACCAGCATCGACGCGCTGGTGGCTCAAGTCAAAGCTGCTGCGCAGCCGGGTGACCACATCGTGTGCATGAGCAACGGCGGCTTTGGCGGTGTGCATGCCAAGCTGTTGGCGGCGCTGGGGTAGGTTTGTGGGTTGCTGCTTCGTTCTGATGTTGCTGGGTCGCTTTGGATAGTGGTTGTAGGTCATGACTTTGGCCAACATCGGCTGGTTGCGGCACCGGGTCAACTTGGGCTGGCTGATGGGCCACCCGCGGAGTTGGCAAAACGTTCCCGGCAATAAAATTCCCCGCCCTGATTCAACCCAGCAAACCGCACACACACCGCAATTTCAACCCACCGCAAAACCGCTCGTGCCAGCGACCGCGCAAGGCGCTACAGTCGGGCTTTGACGCTTTCAGCAAGACCAGACAGTGTCTTGCCATGGGCCTGGTTGCCACATCCCGCCACCCAGGCGGGGTCGCCGCCCATTCGGTGGATCGTTTTGTCGTCGCCGTGCCCGAAATTTCGTCGCCAGCCAGGAGCATCCGGCCACCGCATGACACGCGGCGCGGGACGGCTCAGGCTGCCAACGCGGCCTGAAGTTCCGCTGCGCACAGACGCACAGCCGCGTTCGCCTCAGTCATGACGCGGCCCATGGTGATGAAACCGTGGATCTGGCGCTCAAAACACACGTAACTCGTCTTGACGCCGCTAGTTGCGAGCTTGTCGGCGTACAGATGCCCTTCGTCGCGCAGCGGATCGAAGCCGGCGGTCAGCACCAAGGCGGGCGGCAAGTCTTTGTGGCTGACCGCCAGCAAAGGCGAGGCGCGCCAGTCGTCGTGTACAGCGGCGTTTTGGCCGGTGTAATGGCCCTGGAAGTAGGCCATAGTGGCCTGCTCCAGCATGTAGCCTTTGCCGTTGGTGGCGATGGACGGCGTGAGCTGGCGCATGTCCACCGCCGGATAAATAAGCAACTGGAAGCGAATGGCCAAATCGCCTGCGCCGTTTTCCGTTGAATCACGCACAAGCAGGGCGATCACTGCCGCCAGGTTGCCGCCTGCACTGTCGCCGCCCACGGCGATGCGGGCGGGGTCGATGCGCAGGGCAGCGGCATTGGCATGCACCCAGCGGGTGGCGGCCAGACAGTCGTCCACCGCAGCGGGGAACACCGCCTCGGGGGCCAGGCGGTAGTGCACGGCGATGATGGCGCAACCCGAGGCATTGGCCAGCTGGCGGCACAACACATCGTGGGTGTCCAGGTCGCCGATCACCCACCCGCCACCGTGGAAGTACACCAGCACAGGCAGCACTTGCCCGGCCTCACTGCCGGCGGGCCGGTAGTGGCGCAGCGGCACCGCGCCTGCGGGTCCGGTCGCAGCAATGTCTTGCGCCAGGGCCACCGGCGGCGGCTCCGGCTGCGTGACAGCGCGGCGCTCCACGAACATCTGGCGGGCCTGCACGGCTGCCAAGGTGTGCGCGGGCGGAATGCCGCGCTGGGCCATTAAATCAAGTAGAAACCGGGCTTCAGGGTGCAACATATTTACTACCTTTTTTATAGCTAACTATTCATATCCCACAGGAAAAAACGAAACTTTGACTAGGCGACTCGACAACAAACGGCCTTCAGGCGCCCCAACCAAGCACTGCGGCCACCCCAACTGCCGCTTAAGTGGGCCGTCCCCAGTCTACAACCCGCGCCGTGTTTTGACCGCCCCGCTCAGCACATCCAGCACCTTGAGCGAATCCTCCCAGCCCAGGCACGCATCCGTGATGCTTTTGCCATATTCCAGTTGCGCAGCGTCGTCCTGGCCCGGGGTGAATTTTTGCGCCCCACCCACCAGATGGCTTTCAACCATCACGCCAAAGACGCTGTTTGAGCCGCCTTTGACCTGCTCTGCGATGTCCCGCGCCACGTCGATTTGCCGCTCATGCTGTTTGCTGCTGTTGGCGTGGCTGCAATCGACCATCAAGGTCGCCGGCAATTTGGCTTGTGTCAATCCAGCGCAGGCTGCCGCCACACTCGCCGCGTCGTAATTGGGCGTTTTGCCGCCGCGCAAAATCACGTGGCAGTCCTTGTTGCCATGGGTCTGCACAATCGCGACCTGGCCGTTTTTGTGGACTGACAAAAAGTGGTGCCCGCCAGCCGCAGCCTGAATCGCGTCCGTGGCAATCTTGATGTTGCCATCGGTGCCGTTTTTGAAGCCGATGGGCGCCGACAAACCCGAGGCCAGTTCACGGTGCACCTGGCTTTCGGTCGTGCGCGCGCCAATCGCGCCCCAGGCAATCAGGTCGCCCAGGTATTGCGGCGAGATCACGTCCAGAAATTCACTCCCCGCCGGCAGGCCCAGGCGGTTGATGTCGATCAGCAACTGGCGGGCGATGCGCAGGCCCTCGTCAATGCGGAAGGTTTCATCCAGATACGGGTCGTTGATCAGCCCTTTCCAGCCCACCGTGGAGCGCGGCTTCTCGAAGTAGACACGCATCACGATCTCCAACGTGCCAGCATATTTGTCGCGCTGCACCTTGAGCTTGCGTGCGTACGCCAGCGCGGCCGCCGGATCATGGATCGAACATGGGCCGATCACCACCAGCATGCGGTCATCCTTGCCCGCCATGATGTCCTTGATGTGGTGACGGGTCTCGCTGATCAGGCCTTCCACCGGCGTGCCACTGATCGGAAAAAACCGGATCAAATGTTCAGGTGGCGGCAACACGGTGATGTCCTTGATGCGTTCATCGTCAGTGCGGCTGGTGCGGTCGCTGACGTGCGGCTGGCGGCGCACAAGCGGGTTGGCATGCCAGGCACCTTCGGAGGTTGGGGAATGCTGTGGGTTCATGCTGCGGCTCCTTCAGGTTGGATCAATGAAAATGGCAAAAAAAAACCGCCGAAAGTTCGGCGGTTGGTGTGGAGACTGGCTGGGCTTTTTCAGCGACGCTCAATTCTCTCAACCGCCTGGGGGCGTGAGATCCAAAAGTAGCTAAAGAAAAAGCACAAGCGAGTCATGGGTTGACTTTAGCACAAGCGCCAAAGCCACTGCGCTCACCACTTCGCTCACAAAAGCCAATGCGCTCTTGAGTGAATCCATTTGCGCACGTCAGACCAAACACCCACAACCGTGATGCACAGGACGGCCCATTCATCCGTGCTGCCTCGGCTGCTGGCGCACCCTATTCAGGCGCACAACGATCAAGCGCGTTCAGGCCGTTCCACCCACCGTCAAGCCATCAATTCGCAGCGTCGGCTGGCCTACACCCACGGGCACGCTTTGGCCTTCTTTGCCACAGGTGCCCACGCCGCCGTCGAGCTTCATGTCGTTGCCTATCATGCTCACTTTTTTGAGGCATTCCGGGCCGCTGCCGACCAGGGTGGCACCTTTCACCGGGTACAAGATTTTGCCGTTCTCCACCCAATAGGCCTCGCTGGCCGAGAAGACAAACTT
>JANYCG010000260.1 GCA_025360385.1 Burkholderiales bacterium
TCGCCCCTTGAAATTGTGGTGATCAACACGCGGGCTGGCAAACGTTACGGCAGCCCCGACTACGTCAGCAGCGGCTGCGGCATGGGTTACGCGGCCACCATGTACCTGCTGGAGCGCGGCGTGCGCTTGACCGGCACCGACGCCTGGAGCTGGGACGCGCCCTTTGTGCACACCGCCGTCAAATACGGCGAAACCAAGGACGCCTCGCTGATCTGGGAGGGCCACAAGGCCGGGCGCGATATCGGATACTGCCACCTGGAGAAACTGCACAACCTGGAGGTCTTGCCGCCCACCGGTTTTTACATTTCCTGCTTCCCGCACAAAATCCGCGGCGCCTCGGCTGGCTGGACCCGCGCCGTGGCAATCTTCGATGACAAACTGATGGCGGCCTGACATGACCCAACTCAACCACACCCACAACCCCTCCGCCACCAGCTGGCTCGCATCGGCCAATGGCCACCCGGACTTCCCCATCCAGAACCTGCCTTACGCCATGTTTGCCGAAAGCGGCAAATACCTGTCGTGGCGGGCCGGTGTCGCCATTGGCGACCAGGTGCTGGACCTGGCGGCTTTGCACGCCAAAAAACTGCTGACGGGCCACGCGGCAGCGGCGCTGGACACCGCAGCTGGGCCGAGCCAAAACGTACTTGGCCTGAACGCCTTCATGGCCACTGGCCCCGACACCTGGACGGCACTGCGCCACGCCCTGTTTGCCTTGTTGTCCAGCGACGCGACAGCAAGTACGCAGGCCGACGTTAAAGCCTGCCTGACCCCGCAGGCAAACGCTGTTTACCGCCTGGCGGCCAACGTGGCCAACTACACCGACTTTTACACCTCCATCCACCATGCGCGCAACGTGGGGCGCATTGCGCGGCCCGACAACCCGCTCACCGAGAACTTCCAGTGGGTGCCGATTGCCTACCATGGCCGCGCCTCTAGCGTGGTGGTCAGCGGCACCAACTTCCGCCGACCGATGGGGCAAAGCATGGCGCCAGGTGCCAAGGCGCCGGTCTACGGGCCGTGTGCCCGCATGGACTTTGAACTAGAGCTGGGCCTGTTCATCGGCCAGGGTAATGCCCTGGGCGAGCCGATTGCCCTGGCTAACGCGGAGCAGCACATGTTTGGCATCTGCCTGTTGAACGACTGGTCGGCGCGGGATATCCAGTTTTGGGAGATGGCACCACTCGGCCCGTTTTTGGGTAAAAACTTTTGCACCAGCATCTCGCCTTGGGTGGTAACCATGGAAGCGTTGGCCCCCTACCGCCTGCCCTTCACCCGCCCGGCCGACGAGCCACAGCCGCTGGCGTATCTGGACAGCGAGGCCAACCGCGCACAAGGCACATTGGACATCCAGCTTGCCGTGGAGATTGAAACCGCGCACAACCGGGCGCACAAAGAGGCGGCGACCACCGTCAGCCAGACCAGCTTTCGCCATCAGTACTGGACGTTTGCGCAAATGGTCACGCAGCACACCATGGGCGGCTGCAATCTGCAAAGCGGCGACTTGCTGGGCAGCGGCACCATTTCTGGCCCCACGCCGGCGCAGGCCGGTGCCATCATCGAGTTGACCCGGGGCGGCAAGGAACCGATCACCCTGAACACGGGCGAGACGCGCTCGTTTTTGCTGGACGGCGATGCGGTCACCCTGCGCGGCTGGTGCGAAAAGCCCGGATTTGTGCGCATCGGTTTCGGCGAAAATCGGGGCGAGATTTTGCCGGCACGCCCATGACCACCACCCACACCCTGCCACCCCCTGGCCTCGAACATGTCTGCGACCTGGAAGTGAGCGTGTCCGCGCCGATCGACGCGGGCGTGCTCAGCGGTCTGGGCACCCAGGGGCGCCGCCGCATCGTCCCCATCACCGGCGGCGTGGTCACCGGCAAAATCCAGGGCCGGGTGTTGCCCGGCGGCGCAGATTTTCAGCGTGTGCCCAACGACACCACGGCCGATCTGGACGCGCGTTACTTGCTGGCGCTGGACGGCGAATACGCGGGAGAGCACGTCTTTGTGATGAACCGCGCACTGCGCCGCGCCAGCGCCGAAGACGTGGCGCGCCTGCTCAAAGGCGAGCCGGTCGATCCGGCGGGCGTGTATTTCCGTTGTGCACCAGTGTTTGAGGTGTCCACGCCCAAACTGCAATGGCTGACGGAAAGCATCTTTGTCGGTTGCGGCGCCCGGGCACCCCATGGCGTCAGCATCACGGTTTACCGCCTGGTCTAGTCCCCCGACGCAGAGATTGCCAAACAAAATGAAAGTGGTGATTAGATTGCCCGGCAAACGCTATATATAATGCAGCTAACTATCCAGCATACACAGGGATTTTAGGCGGTTTTTCTTTTACACTGCCGTTTTTCCAACATAGACCCAATTGGAGGCCTCCACCCCATGCCGACACCCCTCTGGACCCAAACCCCAACGATCGAGCGCCTCACGGCCAGCCACATCAACACGGCCGTGGCAAGCCTGGGCATCGAGTTCCTCGAGGTCGGCGACGACTTCATCAAAGGCCGCGTGCCCGTGGATGGCCGCACCAAACAGCCCCACGGCATCCTGCATGGCGGCGCGAGCGTGGTGTTGGCAGAAACCCTGGGTTCCTGCGCAGCGGCAGGCTGCGCTCCGCTGGGCCACCGCGTCGTCGGGCTGGACATCAACGCCAACCACATTCGAGGCGCCACCAGTGGCTGGGTCACCGGCGTTGCTCGCGCGGTGCACGTGGGCCGAACCACCCAGGTCTGGCAGATTGACATGCGCAACGACGCAGGCGAGTTGACGTGTGTGTCGCGCATCACCATGGCGGTGCTGGCGCCTAGATCAGCAACGCCTGCGGAAAACAGGCCTCAAATCCCTATAGATATTGCATAGACTGATACTAATTCAATAGCAATCGCTACGCCGCTTCATCGTCCTGCGCCCGCGCCAGCCGGGCACTTTTCCAGTACACGTCGTCGCCCACCGTGCCGTCAGTGCGGTAGCGGTTGAGCACCCTGGCCAGCACAAACATCAAGTCCGAAAGGCGGTTGAGGTAATGGCGGGGCGTGTCTTTCAAGGGCTCGGCGACTTCGAGCGCGACCACGGCACGCTCGGCTCGGCGAGCCACAGTGCGGCAGACGTGGGCCAGTGACGCGGCGCGGCTGCCTGCGGGCAAGATGAACTCTCGCAGGCGCGGCAAATCTTCGTTGTGTTCGGCCAGGGCGTTGTCCAGCGCCAGCACGGCTTCGGGTTTGAGCAGCTCAAAACCGGGAATCGACAACTCGCCGCCCAGGTTAAAGAGCTGGTGCTGGATCTCGACCAGCAGCGCGCGCACGCCCAGAGGCATGGCCTCGCACAGCAACACGCCGATGTGGGAGTTGAGCTCGTCCACCTCGCCCATGGCGTGAACCCGCAAGCTGTTTTTGCTGACGCGGGTGTTGTCGCCCAGGCCGGTTGTGCCGTTGTCACCCGTGCGGGTGGCGATTTGTGTGAGTCGGTTGCCCATGGTTTGATTTTGCGCTTGGGGTTGGGGTTCAGTCACCGAGGTTCAAGTCCATCATCAGCGCCTGCGCCAGCGTGCCCAGCTCGCTGCGCAAGTCGTCCATCACCACCGCCTTGGGCACCTGCAATTGCGCACGCACCTTAAAAGCGGGCTTGCCGGCGGAGGATGCGCCAGCGTTGGCCGCCAGCACTTCGGTGTCGATGTGTTCAATGCTCACGTTGCGCGCGGCCAGCATGGCCGTGAGTTTGCTGACAATGCCCACGCGGTCGACGCCCACCAGTTCAAGCTTGACGCTGCTGGACGTCGCACTTGACGCGGCGCCCGCACTCTTGCTGATGACAACCTGTAGCCCGGTGGATTCGAGGTCACGCAGGGCTTTGACCAGTCCGTCGGCGTTCTCGGGCGGCACTTCGAGCTGCACCATGCCGGCAAATTCACCCGCCAAGTGCGCCATGCGACTGGCCGCCCAGTTGGCGCCAAAACGCTGAGCCCGGTCAGACAGCAGGCTCACAATGCCGGGGCGGTCGGCACCCATGACGGTCACAACCAAGGTGGTGGCAGTGCTGGCGCCCGACGGCTGGCCGGCAGTCTGTCCTTCCGTCAAGGTCACGGCGCGGCGGATCATGGGTGCCTTGGTGGCAAATTGTTCATCCTGCGTGAAGCTTGGCAAAGCCCCGTGGGTGCGAGCGTGTTGCACCACTTTACATAGCAGTGCCAGGCCCATGGGCGCAAGTGAGCGCTCCCACAGGCTGCGGGCATCGTCGTTTTTGGCGACAAAACACCAGTCTTGCATGGCCACTGCGCCTTTGTCCCAACCATCGGCCAGATGGTAGACCGAGCCGCCCGCGATCGGGTCGCCGCTCAGAATCGTCCACTCGACCGCTGCAATACCCCGGTGGCGCGGCAACAGCGACGGGTGGTAACCCACGCCGCCCAGGCGTGTGCGGGCCAACGCCTCGTCGCTCACCCGCGCGTGGGTGTGGGCAGCCACCAGCAGGTCAACGCCATCGGCAATCGCTTCACCGGGCACGATTTTGGGGTTGCTTTGCACATGCACTGGTAGGCCGGCTTTTTGTGCAGCCAGCGCCAGACGGTCATCTGCCGCCGGGGCAACGACGCACGCGATTTGCACACCTTGTTCTTTTTGCAGCGCGGCCAACACCGTGGCGCCAAAGTATTTGGATCCGACCAAAGCCAATTTCATTTTTAGTCCTCAGGTTTGCGAATGACGACCCAAAGTGGCAATTTGCACGCGGGCGGCCGCCGAGCTGGCGACACAATGGGGTAATTTTCCCCTACTTTCGCCGATTTTTCAGAGCGATTGCAGAGGAACCTGCAACCGAGGCAGTGGCCTAAAAGGCAGTCAAAAACCTAAAATTGGACTAAACTGCTGACTAGTCCAATCAACTAGTCAGCTGAAACGGCAATCCGATGCAATCCTCACCCTCAAACTCCGTCGCAAAACCTTGGCCAAAACCTTGGCTCTTGCAAGATGCCAAGGCTCAATTCAGCGCCCTGGTCGATCACGCTTTGCGGGGCGTGCCGCAACACGTCACGCGCCGAGGCAAACAAGCGGTGGTTGTGTTGTCCCAATCGGACTTTGATGCCTTGCAGCGCAGTGCGGGCAAGCCCTCAAAAGACAACAGCAATTTTATTGACCATCTGCTGGCCATTCCTAAACGGCCTCCTTCGAAGCGCTCGAGCCCACGCCTCCAGGGGGTGCAGGGGTCACAGAAAGAGAAAGAAGCGTTTGAGGTGGAATTCCCGCGTTTGGAGATTACGCTGCGCGAAGTTGATTTTTCATGATTTTGCTCGACACTGTGGTGGTATCCGAGTTGCGCAAACCCAAGGCAAACCCGGCGGTTATCGCCTATTTGCGCGCACAAAACCCCGCCGTCACGTTTATCAGCACCCTAACGCTGGGCGAAATTGAAGCGGGTGTGCAAGCCCAGCGCTTGGTCAACCCAGACCATTCGACGCAGCTAAGCCACTGGTTGTCCGGCATCGAGCTGCAGTTTGCGCAAAATGTGCTGCCTATCACGACGCAAATTGCCAAACTGTGGGGCCGGTTGACTGTAACAACCGGCAACAAAGGGGTTGACAATTTGATTGCGGCCACCGCCCTTGTGCACAACCTGACCGTGGTGACGCGTAATATCAAGCACTTTGCGCCGACTGGGGTGCGCACACTTAACCCCTTTGTTTAAGGATTTGCCTGCCATGAACGCCCCTACCCACCCGATCCACGTGATGCCCGAAATCAACCAGCGAGCCATGCCGACGGCCTTGCTGGAGTCCCTCAAGGCCCGCTTTGGGGCCCAGCTGTCCACGGCGCTGGTGGTGCGTGAGCAGCACGGGCGGGACGAATCTTCGTATTCGGTGCCACCGCCCTCGGCCGTGGTGTTTGCAGAAAGCACGACCGACGTGGCCGATGCCGTCAAACTGGCCAGCGCCTACGACATGCCGATCATTGCGTTTGCCGTCGGCTCCTCGCTGGAAGGGCATTTGCTGGCAGTGCAAGGCGGCATCAGCATCGACCTGAACCGCATGAACCAGGTGCTGGCCATCAACGCCGAAGATTTGACCGTGACCGTACAACCCGGCGTGACGCGCAAACAGCTCAATGAGGCCGTCAAAAGCACCGGCCTGTTCTTCCCGATTGACCCGGGCGCCGACGCCTCACTGGGTGGCATGTGCGCCACCCGAGCCAGCGGCACCAACGCGGTTCGTTACGGCACCATGCGTGAGAACGTGTTGGCGCTTGAGGTGGTCACCGCCGACGGCTCGGTCATCCGCACCGGCACCCGCGCCAAAAAGAGCAGCGCGGGTTACGATTTGACGCGCCTGATGGTGGGCAGCGAAGGCACGCTGGGCGTGATGACCGAAATCACCGTCAAGTTGTATCCGCTGCCCGAGGCCATCAGTGCGGCAATTTGCTCGTTTCCCAGCATTGAGGCGGCGGTGCGCACCACCATCCAGGTGATCCAGATGGGCGTGCCGATTGCCCGGGTTGAACTGATCGACGTCAACTCGGTGCGCATGGTCAACGCCTACGCCAAATTGGGCCTGCGCGAAGAGCCGATGTTGCTGATGGAGTTTCACGGCAGCCCGAACAGCGTGAAGGAACAAAGCGACCTGGTGCAAGACATCGCCAGCGAACACGGCGGCAAAGCCTTTGATTTTGCGACCACACCAGAGGCCCGCACCAAACTGTGGACTGCCCGGCACAACGCTTATTTTGCGGCCGTGCAAAGCCGCCCCGGCTGCAAAGTCATCAGCACCGACACCTGCGTGCCGATCTCCCGGCTGGCCGATTGCCTGCTGGACTCGGTGGCTGAAACCGATGCATCTGGCATCCCTTACTTTTTGGTCGGCCACGTGGGCGACGGCAATTTCCACTTTGGTTATCTGCTGGACCCCAACATTCCCGAAGAGCGCGTGACCGCCGAGAAGCTGAACCACGACCTGGTGAACCGCGCCTTGTCCCTGGGCGGCACCTGCACTGGCGAACACGGCGTGGGTCTGCACAAAATGGACTTTTTGGTGACCGAAACGGGCGCCGGAGCCGTCAACATGATGCGCACCATCAAACACGCGCTGGACCCGAAAAACATCATGAACCCGGGCAAGATATTTTCCTGGTGAGGGCAGAGCAGAATAACATCAATCAACGATAAAATCATTAAATTTGCGTTTATTTTGATTTTTAAATTTAAATATGCGCAAAAAACATGCAAAATATTTATTAAAATAATAGCTGAGTATTCATATATATCGGGAACTTCGGGCTATTTTTTGGTTGAAGACGGTAAAAATAAAGATTTTAATTAAAATAGCAGTCAATATTAGCCCGTTGTAGCCCCGTCTGGCTGCCAAAGCCCCCAAACAATCCGCCAAGCCCAACGCGCCATGGTGCAGGCCGGCCAA
>JANYCG010000285.1 GCA_025360385.1 Burkholderiales bacterium
CGATTGATCCGGCCCGTCAGAATATGCCCCTGGTCTACTTAGATTGCTGAATGGACGACGCCCAACTCCTGCGCTACTCGCGCCACATCCTGCTGGAGGAAATCGGCATCGAAGGCCAGCAAAACATTCTGAACGCACGCGCCCTCATCATCGGTGCGGGCGGGCTGGGTTCCCCGGCCGGTCTGTATTTGGGTTCGGCTGGCGTTGGCCACATCACGCTGGTGGACGACGATGTGGTCGACGTCACGAATTTGCAGCGGCAAATTGCACACACCATGGCGCGGGTCGGCCGCAACAAGACTGAATCGCTCAGGGCGGCCATCGAGGCCATCAACCCCGAAGTCAAGGTCACTTGCATCGCGGCGCGAGCTGATGCTGCGTTGCTGGATGAGCTCGTCGCGCAAACTGACGTGGTGCTCGACTGCAGCGACAACTTCAACACCCGCCATGCCATCAATGCGGCCTGCGTGGCGCATCAAAAACCGCTGGTGTCAGGGGCTGCCATTCGCTTGGACGCGCAGATCAGCGTGTATGACCTGCGCGAGCCCGCGCCTCAAGGCGGGGCCAGTCGTCCGGCTGCCGAAAAATCCCCGTGTTATGCCTGCGTGTTTCCGCCAGACACGGCGTTTGAAGAAACCCGCTGCGCCACCTTGGGCGTGCTGGCACCGCTGGTGGGCATCGTTGGTGCCATGCAGGCGGCGGAAGCCCTCAAGCTGCTCAGCGGGGCCGGGCGTTCTCTGGCCGGGCGCTTGCTGATGCTCGACGGGCTGTCGATGGAATGGAATGAAATTCGGGTGGCGCGGGATTTGTCTTGCCCGGTGTGTGGCGCTGGCGGTATGGCGTCAACGCACTGACGGCTGCCCGAAAGTCAGCGCGGTGCGAGCACAAAATCGATAAATCCGCGCTCCACATTGGTGGAGATCAGTTTGACGCGGACTTGGTCGCCCACCCCAAGGCCAGCCGTGGCGCTGATCAGTTTGCCTTCAGCGGGCGGCGAGAAAATGCGCACCCAGACTCCGTCAGGCGCAGCACCGGTGACGACGCCGTCAAAGAATTGCCCGGTGCGCGACTCAAGCACCAGCGCAGCGTCTGACTTGCGCAGTTGGCGTTCGGTTTTTTGCGCCGCGTCTTCCTGGCGCGTGCAATGTTCGGCCAATGAGGCCAATTCTGCTTTTGAATAGGGTGCTGGCTGGTTGGCCAGCAGGGCTTTGACCAGGCGCGAAGTGATCAGGTCCGGAAAACGCCGGTTTGGCGCCGTGGCGTGGGTGTAGTCGCGCACAGCCAGGCCAAAGTGGCCAATCGGCAGGCCTCCCGCGTCTTCGACCACATACTCGCCGCGGCCCATGAGTTTGACAATCACCAGTGACAGATCCGCAAACCGCAGCGGGTCGGCACTGTGCCGTTTGGCCAAAAAGGCCTCCAGCGCTTTGGCGTCTGGCTCTGGCGGCAACACCTCGCCGTAGTCTTTGGCGACGTTGACGATGCGCAGCCAACGCTCGGGCGAACGCACCACGCGGCGCAATGACGTGCCACCCCGGCTGGCCAAAAACCGCGCCGTGCAGCTGTTGGTGGCGATCATCACTTCCTCGATCAACTGGCGGGCCCGGTTTTGCGCCTGTTGGCGGATGTCAACCACCTGTTCGCCGTTAAACACGGCGCGTGGCTGGAAGGTTTGGAACGCCAGTGAGCCTTGGGTATGGCGGCGCGCTTTGAGTTGCTGGGCCAGTGAATCTTGCATGCGCAATTGCGCCTCCATACCGGGCACTGCGGCGGCAGCGGCGGGCAATGGTGCCAGGGCGTCGATCCAGGCGCTGACAGCGTCGTAGGCCAGTTTGGCCTGATTGCGCACCCGGGCGCGGTAGACCGTGGAGCCGGCCAGCGTGGCGTCGGCGTTGAAGATCATTTCGGTCACGACGGCAAGCCGGTTTTGATGCGCGTTGAGCGACGTCAAATCGGTGGACAGGCGCTCGGGCAACATCGGAAAAATACGTGCTGAGGTGTAGACCGAGGTGGTGTTGACCTGGGCGTGGGCGTCAATCGGTGTGCCTTTTTTGACCAGCGCATCGACGTCCGCAATCGCCACCATCAGTTTGATGTTGCCATTTTTGAGGGCCTCGCAGGCGGTGAGCTGGTCCAGGTCTTCGGAGTCGTCGTTGTCGATAGAACACCACAACAGGCCGGTGAGATCCTGGATGGTGTCGCCGCTTTCCTCTGAAGGCCCGAAGATTTGCTTCAATTGCCGCAAAGCCTCGGTGGAAAACTCGGGCTGCAGGCCGCGCTCTTGCATGACCTGGGTGGCAATGCGAACCAGATCCGAGCGGTGATGGATGGGTTTGGTCGGCATGGCGCCAATATACGCCGTGTTCATGACAAATGAGACGCTATTTTTTAAATAGCTAACTATGCAGCTACCATGAGAACTTTGGCCACTATTTCAATTGAAATCTTGATTTTTCGCGAAAACGACCCATTTAGGCCTTGTCATGCGAACCATGGCGTCAACCGAACCAAAGGATCATCCTCATGTCGAACCGCTCCTTTCAAAACCGCGCTGGCAAATATTGGACCCACTGTGTCGCCGTCGTGGCGCTGCTGGGCTTTGGCCTGGCGGCCATGGCGCAGACCGAACCCACGCTCAACCAGGTTTATGAAGCCGCCAATTCGGGCAAGCTGGTGGATGCCCAAGGCATGATGAAGCAAGTGCTGACGGCCCACCCTGGCAGCGCCAAGGCGCATTTTGTGCAGGCTGAGTTGTACGCCAAGCAAGGCCAGATGGGGTCTGCCAAAGAGGCGCTTGCAACGGCCGAAAAACTCGCGCCAGGCCTGCCGTTTGCCAAAGCTGACGCAGTGCAGCACCTGCGCACGCAATTGGCCGCTTTGCCAGCGGTCAAAAACAACCCGCCGGCGACAAGCAATGGCTTTAACCGGCCAGAACGCGCGGCAGCAGCCAGCCCGCCGCCTGAATCGTCTTTTCCGACAGGGTTGGCGCTGGCGCTGGGTGGCGGGGCCCTTGGGCTTGGCATTTATTTGACGCGTAAAAAGGCGGTGCCTGCAGCCGCCAATTCGACGGCTTATTCGTCGGCACCCCATCCGGGCAGCGCTTACGGGACTGCGGGCTCAGTCAATTCGGGTTCAGGCATAGGCAGCCAGGTCGCAGCGCCCGCTGCAGCCATGCAAGGTAGTCTGGGCGGTCCACAAAGTTTTGGCGCGGGTGCACCTGCGCCTGCCTATGGACAACAACCCGGCTACGGTCAACCCGGCAACGGTCTGGGTGGCAAGGTGATGGGAGGCCTGGCCACGGGTCTGGCCGTGGGTGCGGGGGTAATGGCTGCGCAAGCGATTGGACGCAGCCTGTCGGGCAACAATGAGCATCCGCAAAACCATGCGGGCAACCTCGCCAATGACGTCACCATGCCATCAGCCAGCAATGCCGGCTACAGCGGGAACGATGACCTGGGCGGCCAGAATTTCGGCGTGAACGACACCAGTTCGTGGGACGACAACACCTCAGTCGCCGACAACGGCGGCGGTGGCGACTGGGATACCTGATCCGTTTGGGGCTTCGGCCGCCGGGTCGCCCTTGGGCCGGGCGCGCCGAATCTCCCGCAGCATGAATAAATACAAGCCCTCCACCTTGTCACGCGCCCAGGGCGTTTTGCGTAAAAACTTCAAGCTGGACGCGACGCTGGGATCCACTTCAAAACACCGAATTGCAATGCGTTGGGCGAGGCCGGGCCATCCGTAGTGCGCTGCAAGCTGCGCCACGATGGCCTCCAGGGTCAGCCCGTGCAGCGGGTTTTTGGGTTGGGTTGCCGCGCGTTCAACGGGCTTGGCGGCTTGTCGCGGCGCAGGCAGGCCTTGCCCGAGTCGCGGATTTGAAGAAAGGTGCATCGTCTGATTGTCCGCTCAAGGGGGATGAATCGGCATGTCATCCTTGACAACTCAAATGCGAACGCTTATCATTTGTAGCGCTTGCCATTTGAAACCCAATACCAAACTCGCTGTCTAGGATCACCATGTTTGAAACATTGCTCATCACCTTTCGCGAAGGCCTTGAAGCCTTTCTGATGGTCGCCGTGGCGGCGCTGTATTTGCAAAAAACCGGACGCCACGCGCTGCTGGGTGGTGTGCGCCTCGGTTTGGCGGTGTCGGTGCTGGGTTCGATTGCCCTGGGTGTGGTGCTGGCGGATGCGGGTGCCAAATCGCCTTTCTGGGAAGGCGTTCTGGCGCTGGTGGCCGCTGCCGCTGTGGTTTGGTGTGTGGTGCACATGCTCAAGATGGGCAAATTGATGGGGTTTGAAATCTCCAGTGGCCTCAGCAAAGCCTCCGCCCTTGAAGGTCCGAAGGCCTGGTGGGCGGTGCTTGGTTTTACGGTCTTCATGGTGGGCCGAGAAGGCATTGAAACCGCTGCCATGTTGGCCGCCTTGTCGCGCAATTCCGAGCTGCAACACATGGCGGTCGGCGGCTTTGTCGGTGTTGGCGTCGCAGCGACGGTGGCCTGGATGTGGGTCAAGTTTGGTCGCGAGGTCAACCTGACGCGGTTTTTCAATGTCACCTCCGTCTTCATGCTGGCGTTTGCCGCCATGCTGGTGTTCAAAGGCTTTCATGAGTTCACCGAAGGCGGGCTGGTGCCGGGCATCGACAACGCCTACTGGCATCTGGCCACCGAGGCCTTTGTCGAAGGCACCTATGCCCAGATTGCTTCAGTCTTGCTGGTGTTGGCTCCGACCCTGTGGTTGATCGTGGCGCATCTGCGCGATCGGCCGAATCGCCGCAGTTCAGCGACATAAACCGGCACTGCGCGGCTTGACCGTTGGGGGTAAAAAAACGCCGATTTTTTACGACTCTGGGATGGTCAAGGTTGATTTGATCTGCGCTTCCCGAGGGATTAAAAATAGCGTCCAGATCGAGCCGTGACGACATTTCTCATTGCAGTGCCGCCCCCAGGTTGCCCACCTTGGCCCGAACCCCTGGCAATGGCTCCAGGCCAAACCGCTCGGTGATCAGTTTGAGGATGGACGTGGTGTCGTAGGAGGTCGAATCTATAAAGCCGCGCTTCACGGTCGGCCCGACCAGCAAGGTGGGCACGCGGGTGCCGGGGCCCCAGCGGTCACCCCAGCCAGCGCCTGTGGGCGGCGGCACATGGTCCCAATAACCGCCGTTTTCGTCGTAGGTCAGCACCACCAGCATGGTCTTCCACTGCGGGCTCTGGCGCAATTTTCCTAAGAGATCGGCCAAATGCTTGTCGCCGCGTTGCACATTGGTGTAACTGGGATGCTGGTTGTCTGCGCCGGAAGGTTTGTAGAACGACACGGCGGGCAGGCTGCCATTGGCAATGTCGGCCATGAAGTCTTCGCCGTCTTTCAGGTGGCGCGCGCGGTCTGGCGTGCCGGGCGCAAAGCGGGCAAAGTAGTTGAAAGGCTGATGGTGCGGCTGGAAGTTGGGCGACGGCGGGTCACGCTGGTAAATCACTTGGCGAGGCCGCTCTGGACTTTGCATGCCGTCGGCCACGGCAGCGTTCCAGCCGCCCGAATACCAGGCCCAGCTGACGCCCTTGGCGCTCAAGGTGTCGCCGACCGTTTTGGCGGTTTGTGGCGGCACCGGTTCGCCCAGATTGATGGGGCCGAGTTTGCCTCCCGCCGGATTGGCGTGGGTGCGCAGGCCGTCTGGCGCGGGCGCAATGCCGCTGGGCTGGTAACTTGACTGCGAGGTGTTCACGCTGAAGCCGTCTAGGGTGATTTGCCCGCCCAGGCCGTCGCTGTAGATTTGCGCCATGCCGACGTTGGCAGACGGCGAGCCTGGTTTTTTGAGCAATTTCCCGTTGCCGTCGAGCTTGACGCGCATGGCCTCTGGCCCGTTTGCGAACACTGGAGTGCAGGCGCAAACCAGGTATTGATGGTTGAGGTAAGAGCCGCCAAATGCGCCCTGGAAAAAGTTGTCGGCCAGGGTGTATTCACGCGCCCATTGCCACAAGCTGAAGTTGCTGGCGCTCGGGCTGCCGTCGTAATGGCCCATGCTCCAGCCACCCACTTGCGACAGGGCTGCGAACATATTGTTTTTACCGCCGTTGATCTGCTCCTGGTTGTAAAAATAGTCATGGATCGGGCTGGGCACCACCACGCTGGTGGGGCGGTTCACGGGAGCGGCATCAATGCGAAAGGGGCCGTTGGGCAAACGGGGATAAGCTGGGTCAGGCACGCCGCCACGGCCAAAGGTGATGAGTTCTTTGAGTGGTGTGCCGTCGTGGTCAAGCTGCAATTTTTGCGCTGCGGTGGCGCGGCTGATGCCGTTGGCACCGGGGAACAGGCCGTACAGGTTGTCAAAACTGTGGTTTTCAGCGTAGAGGACGACGATGGTTTGAATGCGCGCCAGCTTGTCGGCGTTGGTCGCGCCAACCACATCGGCTGCCGAACTGGACGGTTCACTGGCGCAGCCCGACAGCAATAGCGCCGCAAATACTGCCAGGCCCGTTTTGACGCGGTAGGCCAGTGGCCATGGCATCAGAACGTCGGGTCGGTGTTTCATCTTTGTCTCCATCATTTTGGTTTAAAGCTGAATATTAGCCTTTGCGCTATTGCAACTCAACGCGGTGCCACCGCCCGCCCGATCGCCGGCCAGCGCCGGTGTGCCAGCCACCACGCTGCAAGGGACACGCCCAGAATGGCCGACGACATCGTCGCCAGCAGGGCTGTTGAGTGCATCACCAAGGGTGCCAGCACGCCAGCCGCCAGGCTGTTGGACATCGCGCCAATGAAAATTTGCAGGGACGACGCCATGCCGCGGCGCGCCGGGTACAAATCAAGCAGCAACAGGGTGAGGGCGGGCTGCATGGTGCCCCAGCCGATGCAGTACACCGCCAGGGGCAGGAAGGCCCAGACCACCTGCACCTGAAGGAGCCAATTGGCCGCCAGGTTCACGCCCGATGCCCCTATCATGATCAGAAACCCGAGCCGAATCTGGCGTTTGGGCGCAATGCGGCCGGCCAGACGCCCGCTGATCCAGGCCCCACCCATCACGCCGCTGATGGTGAGCGTGAAAAACCAAAAATATTGGGTCGGTGCCAAACCCAAATGCAGGCCCAGAAACACCGGCGCAGACATCAGGTAAATGAAGGTGCCGTTGATGGGCACACCCACCGCCACTGCCAGCAGCAAGAACTGTGGGTCGCGCCCCAGCTTCCAGTAGCCGCGCAGCAGGTTGGCAGCGTCAAAAGTCTGGCGCTGGCTCGGGTGCAGGGTTTCGGGCAGCAGCCGCACATTGGCCAGCCACAGGGCCGCCGCGTAAGCCGTCAAAAACCAGAACACGCTGCGCCAGCCCCAAGCGACAAATAGCCAGCCGCCAATCAGCGGGGCGAAAGCCGCGGCCACGCCAAAATAAAGCGTCACCACGCTCATCACCTGCTGGGCATCGTGCGCCGGATACATGTCACGCGGGATGGCCCTTGCAATCACAATGCAGGCACCCGTGGCCAGGCCCTGCAAGGCACGGCAAAAAATCAGTTGGCCAATGTTTTGCGACAACGCACAGCCCACGGTGGCGAAGGTGAAAATTCCCAGGCCCCACAAAACCATAGGACGACGGCCCACGCTGTCTGAAATTGCACCGTGGAACAGGCTCATCAGTCCGAAGCTGAACAGATAGGCCGACAACGTCTGTTGCATCTGGACTTTGCTGGCGTGCAGCCCCAGTTCAATGCCACCGAAAGCGGGCAGGGGCGTATCGACGGTGAACGGCCCCAGCGTGCCCAGCATGGCCAGCAGCAAGGCAAATGTCCAGCGTGGGGAGCGCCAAAGGTGTTGCGCGTCCGGGTTCATTGAAAGCTGGGTTTCATGTGCCCATGATGCCAGTGTTGGCCCAATGTTGGATTCAGGGCGGTATGGGTATCATTCGGCCATGGCATTTCCCCAGGCTTCAACCCCCGTCCCCGCCGCTGCTGCCTATGCCGCCATCCGGATGACGCCGCGTCAGTTGGGTTCTGTGGTGTGGGCCTGGCTGGGGGATTGGCGCCGGGTGTTCATGTTTGGCGCCATGGCCTGTGTGATGGTGTTGTCCAGCACCACCTATGACCGCGCCAACCGCGACGCGATTGCGCGCCAAATTTACCTCACGACCTGGCGCATCCTTCCCTGGTTCACGCTCTTGGCCGGGGTGTTCAGCCTGCTGCTGATCCGGGTCGTGCTGGTGACGGCTTTGCACTACGGTCTGGGCAAGATCGCCCTCGAACTGGTGGTCAAAGTGTTGGTGCTGGAGGTGATTCCCTTGTTTGCAGCGCTGTATGTGGCCACCCGCAACGCCCTGTCTGGCAACGCTGAGGTCAACGGCAT
Organism: Burkholderiales bacterium; assembly: GCA_025360385.1. Taxonomy (GTDB): domain Bacteria; phylum Pseudomonadota; class Gammaproteobacteria; order Burkholderiales; family Burkholderiaceae_C; genus JANYCG01. Next base: position 8,325 of record JANYCG010000285.1, read on the forward strand.
TTTCATTCCGCGCGACCTTGACGTTTTGGGTGGGGCCGAGACCGACCGCATCCGCGACGAACTGGTGCCGCGCGTCATCGCCTACGGGTTTTCTGTGTTGACGATGGTGGTGGTGAGCGGCCTGGTGACCCTGCTGATGGCTTACCTCAGCGTGTACGGCTTTTCACGCTGGGGCTTGCCCCAGTTTGAGCGGACGGTGGGCCAGGCTTTCGACGGGATCGAGACGCTGGCCTTTGGCCTGAAGCTGCTGCTGTACAGCCTGGCGGTCGCAGTGATTCCGATTGCGGCGGGCTTGAACAATGCCCTTGCCAATGCTGGCCGGGCTTCGCGCCTGGCACCGGGCGCAGCCAGGGTGCTGATGTCGCTGTTCGTGATCGAATGCCTGTCGCTGGCGGTGCGCTTCCTGTAACGCCAAACGCCGCCCTCTAAGCTTTGCTCCGCATCCAGTCCGCAATGAACCCTGAAACACCTCGTCCGCCCGCGCCAGACGCCCCTCAACCGCTGGCAAGTCCTGCGCAAAACCAGGTGCCCGCGCCGATTGCCCAATTGGAGTTCAAGGCCGTGTTGTTGCTGGCTTTCCTGGCGTTTTTGATTGTGGGTTTCATCACCTACGTGATGGTGGCGCGCGGTGTGTTTGAGAAGACGCAAGATCTGTTTTTGGTGGCGGACGACTCGGACGGCATTCAGGTCGGCATGGACTTGACGTTTTCCGGTTTTCCGATTGGCCGCGTGGGCCGCATCGATTTGCAGCCCGACGGCAAGGTCAAAATTGTGGTGAACGTACCGGCTAAAGATGCCAAGTGGCTGCGCACATCCAGCATTTTCACGATGGAAAAAAGCGTGGTCGGCGACACCAAAATCCGCGCCTTCAGCGGCGTGTTGACGGATCCGCCGCTGCCTGCCGGGGCCGAGCGCACAGTGCTGCGTGGCGACTCCAGCAGCGAGATTCCTCGCCTGATGGCGACGGCGCGCGCTTTGCTGGAAAACGTGGAGCGCATCACTTCGGCCGATTCCAGCCTGAACACCAGTTTCACCAATCTGCAGGCGATCACCGGCAACTTGAGCGCCAACCTCAAAGGTCAATACGGTCTGTTGGGCACTGTGCTGGGCGGTGACATACACGCGAAAAAAGTCATCGCCGCATTGGACACGACCAACGCCTTGCTGGCCCGGGCAGACCAGCGCCTGTTTGGCGAAAAAGGGGTGGTGGACGACACCCAGACGTCGATCCAGCAACTGACGGCGCTGCTGCAAGACGCACGCGCCAGCCTGAAAAAGGTCGATGCCGTACTGGCCGAGGCACAGGGTGTCGCGGTCGAATTCAAAGGCGTCGCGGTGCAGGCGCAGGGCGCGGCGTCTGAAGCCCGGGCAGTGGCCAGCAATGTGCGCCTGGCCACTGCGGACCTGGGCTTGCTGCGCGGTGAGGTCGATGCCAGCCTGCGCAAAATCAACAGCATGGTCGACGAGATCAACCGCAAATGGCCGTTTGCACGTGATCGAGACATAAAACTGCCATGATTCCCATGAATAAAGCCTGGTTAGCTATGGTTAGCGTAGCGGTTTGCGGCATTTCTTGTGGCAACAACCCGGTTCAACCGGATTGGCAGATCAACGCATTTGGCGCATTGGGCGGTTACACCAGCGCGTATCTGGCGGGCAACAGCGTGGTGGCCGACCTTGAATTCGCCCGTGCCAAATATGAGATTGCCAGCACCGGCCGGCCGGACCTCGCGGCCCGGGCAGACTTGGTGCGCTGCGCTGTGCACGGGGCCAGCCTGGTGTTGGACCTTTGCACAGGCGTGGCAGCCAATGCTGACATGGCCTTGGCCGAGCGGGCCTACGCGCAGTACCTGGGCGGCGGCGGACAGCCACTGGGCGCAAACCAGGGCAGAGCCAGCATTGAGCTACTGCCCGAACAACACCGTGCCGTGGCGGCGGCAAAAGACCCTGCCGAACGCCTTGCTGCATTGACCGCTGTGGCAGACCCCTTGGCCCGGCTGATTGCCGCCAGCGTGTTATTGCAGCAGGGAAACTTGCCACCCGAGGGGGTTGATTTGGCGGTGAATGCCGCGTCTGCCCAAGGCTGGCGCAGACCGCTGCTGGCTTGGCTCGGTGTGCAACTCAAGCTGGCTGAGCGTGCAGGCGATGCCGAAGGCAAGGCACGGATCCAGCGGCGCATTGATTTGGCCCTGTCACCGCAGTGACCGCAGTGACTGCCATTTGAGCCGGTTTTGACCCGCCGCCCGCCTCGACGAAAAATTGCTTGAGCCCAAGGAGATGCGATGTCCGGCCGGCTTAAACCCCCAAATTTTGAGTCTCCTGCGCGTCAAGGCGCGTTCTCGCTGCCGATCGAACAAATCGACCCTGTTGATCCATCCCAATGAAATCTCAAGTTCCGTTCGAGTGGAGCCTGTCAAAACCCCTCGACGGGTTCTGGGCTGGCGGTTCGTAAGGCGGTAGTGGTTTAGTGAGCGGATCGGTCTTGAAATTGCAAATGCCGCTCTGACCGCTACGTCAACGCCCAAACCAGGATTTGATAGACGTTTTGGCCGTCCTGGCCATGCGCCACAACCGTGAGCGGTGCACGGCAAAGACCAAATTGCTTTTCCAACTCACCCAACGCGGATACCAGCGGGCAAACCAGTCAAATTGCATCAGCGCGGGCTGCGTCAATTGAAACAGGCGGGCCAGAATGGCCGTACCCAAAAGTTTGGCCACCACCAGCAAGACGAGACCGGCCAACGCATCACCCCGTGCAAACAGCGCTAATGCCAGCAGTTTGACGGGCAACAGGCTCAAGAAAGGAATGGCATACACCGCCAATGCCGGCCACCGGGATAAACCGGCGATTTTCCGCTCAAGATAAGCCCATAGGGGCAATCGTGACAACTTGGCTGCCGCTCGTGCCAGCGGCTCCCAACCCCAGTCTTCAAACACCAAAATCAGGGCAATTGGAGCCAGGGTCAAAGTTCTCAGGATTCGCCGGATCAAGTTCATGCCACCCATATAGGGGCAGCTTAAGGGCTTTGCGAGTCGACCGCCCCGGGCGGGCCAGAAAATCAGCGAAACTGCCTTGAAATCCGCAAAAAAAGCCTTATCATTAGCACTCGTAGGACATGAGTGCTAACAACCTTCAAGGTTCACGCCAAGTCCTCGGCTTGATTGAGTCGCACCGCCTTGTCGGCAAGCGCTCTTTTGATTTTCAACCCTGTTTCAAATCCCAGGAGAACCCATGAAACTTCGCCCTCTCGCAGACCGCGTGATTGTCAAACGCGTCGAAAACGAAACCAAAACTGCCTCTGGCATCGTCATCCCTGATTCGGCCGCTGAAAAGCCCGATCAAGGCGAAGTGCTGGCCGTTGGCCCTGGCAAAAAGAACGACAAAGGCGAACTGATTGCCATGAACGTCAAAGTCGGCGACCGCGTCCTGTTTGGCAAATACTCGGGCCAAACCGTCAAGGTTGACGGCGATGAGTTGCTGGTGATGAAAGAAGACGACCTCTTCGCGGTTGTCGAGAAATAAAGCTACTGCGCGGCCGCCAAGCACGTCTATGAAATGAACATAAACGTTCAGTGCTCCCTGCTCGCAATCCTCACGTACTGGCGTACGTTCCGGTTGCTGTGCGCGGTGCGCCTAGCCTGACATCCGCTCGCTACGCTTTCTTCCCCAACAACAAGTTTTGTATTTAATTGAATTTATTGGAGTCATAACATGGCAGCAAAAGACGTAATTTTCGGCGGCGAAGCCCGCGCACGCATGGTCGAGGGTGTCAACATCCTGGCCAACGCAGTCAAAGTCACCCTGGGCCCCAAAGGCCGTAACGTGGTGCTGGAGCGCTCATTCGGCGCGCC
>JANYCG010000302.1 GCA_025360385.1 Burkholderiales bacterium
GTCGGCCGCCATCTGCACGGCCGACAGGCCCGAGGCGCAAAAACGGTTGACGGTGATGCCGCCCACCGTGTTGGGCAGCCCGGCCAGAATCGCCCCAATGCGCGCCACATTCAAGCCCTGCTGCGCCTCGGGAATGGCACAACCGCAGATGATGTCTTCCACCGCTTTGGGGTCCAGCCCCGGCACTTGTGCCATGGCCGATTTGAGCGCCAGCGCCAGCAGCTCGTCCGGGCGCATATTGCGCAAAAACCCCCGGTGTGAACGCCCAATGGGGGTGCGCGTGGCCGCGATGATATAGGCTTCTTGAACTTGTTTCATTGAATTTTCTGATCAGTTGCGAACCGGTTTGCCGGTATTCATCATGCCCATGATGCGTTCTTGTGTTTTGGGGTGGGTCAACAAAGAACAGAAGGCTTTGCGCTCCAGCGCCATCAGGTACTCTTCGCTGACCAGCGTGCCAGTGTCCACGTCGCCACCCGTCACCACCCCGGCAATCAGCGAAGCAATGTGAAAATCGTGGCCGCTGACAAACCCGCCATCACGCATATTGACCAACTGGCCCTGGATGGTGGCCTTGCCATTGCGCCCTGCCACCGCAAACAGGCGCTTGTGGGGAGCGCGGTAACCTACAGCAAACATGGCTTTGGCCTCTTGAATGGCCACGTACAAAAGTTCGTCTTTGTGGGCGACGATGGTGTCGCTGTCCAGCAAATAACCCAGCTTGCGCGACTCCAGTGCACTCGTGCCCACTTTGGCCATGGCAGCAGCGGTAAAGCCCTCGGTCAAAAATGGCAATAAGTCTTTGCCGGTGGACGCGGCCATGTTTTCAGCGGCACGGCGGGCAATGTAGGTCAAGCCCCCGGCCCCAGGCACCAAGCCGACACCCACTTCGACCAGACCGATGTAACTCTCCATCGCAGCCACGCGTTTGGCTGAATACACCGCCAATTCGCAACCGCCGCCCAAAGCCAGACCGCGGATGGCCGACACCACGGGCACAGTGGCGTAACGCAGGCGCAGCATCATCTGCTGCATCTCATGCTCAGCCCCGTCAATCGCGCTGACACCCGCCATCATGAAGGCGGGCAGCATGGCTTGCAAATCAGCACCAGCCGAAAACATGTCGTCGGGCGACCAGATCACCAGGCCCTGATAGTCCTTTTCGGCGATCTCGACGGCCTGCACCAGTCCCTCGACCACACCGGGGCCGATGGCATGCATTTTGGTTTTGATGCTGGCAATCAGCACTTCGCCATCATTGCCATCCAGCGTCCACAGCCGGATCGCCTCGTCTTCGTGCAACGTCGTGCCTGATGTCTGGGCAGACGGTGCAGTCGCGCCCAAAACCGACTCGGGAAAATGCTGGCGGGTGTACACGGGCAGGCTGCGCACCGGCACAAACTGGCCGCTGGTCGGGCTCCAGGAACCCTGCGGGGTATGAACGCCGCCCTTGCCACCGTTGGCTTGCGCGACCGGACCGCTGAACACCCAATCGGGCAGGGGCGCAGTACATAGGGCCTTGCCCGCATCGATGTCTTGCTTGACCATATTGGCCACCTCCAGCCAGCCCGCTTCTTGCCATAACTCGAACGGGCCCTGCTTCATGCCAAAGCCCCAGCGCATGCAAAAATCGACATCGCGAGCGTTGTCGGCAATGGAGCCCAAATGCACAGCGGCGTAATGAAAACTGTTGCGCAAAATAGCCCACAAAAACTGGCCCTGTGCGCCTTCGCTGCTGCGCAGCAGTCTCAAACGTTCAGCGGCGGGCTTTTTTAACATGCGGCCATACACCTCGTCGGCCTTTTGGCCTGCTGGCACATAGTCTTGGCTGTCCAGGTCGAAGCGCAGGGTGTCGCGCCCGACCCGTTTGTAAAAACCAGCCTTGGTTTTTTGGCCCAAATTGCCCAGGGCCAGCAGGGTTTTCAACACTTCAGGTGTCGAAAAGCTGCCGTAGAACGGATCGGCTTCAAGGTTCAGGGTGTCCTGCAAGGTCTTGATGACATGACCCAGGGTGTCCAGCCCGACCACGTCGGCCGTGCGGAAAGTGCCTGAACTGGCGCGGCCCATTTTCTTGCCGGTGAGGTCGTCCACCACGTCAAATGTCAGCCCATAATTTTGTACCTCTTGCAGGGTGGTCAACATGCCGGCAATGCCGACGCGGTTGGCGATGAAATTGGGCGAATCTTTGGCGCGCACTACACCCTTGCCCAGGGTGCTTGTGACAAAACTCTCCAGCTTGTCCAGAATCTGCGGCTGCGTGCTGGGTGTGTTGATCAATTCCACCAACGCCATGTAACGCGGCGGGTTGAAGAAGTGAATGCCGCAAAAACGCGGCTTGATGGCGTCCGGCAGGGCCTCGCTCAAAGTGGTGATCGACAGGCCCGAGGTGTTGCTGGCGACGATGGCGCCCGGCGCAAGGAAGGGCGCAATCTTGTGGTACAGCTCGGTCTTCCAGTCCATGCGCTCGGCAACGGCTTCGATTACCAGGTCGCAAGTCTTCAGCCAATCCATGTGCTCTTCGTAATTCGCAGGCTGGATCAGGCTGGCATCGTCGGCCAAGCCAAGCGGCGCGGGCTTGAGTTTTTTCAGGCCCTCGATGGCCTTGACAGCGATGGCGTTTTTGCCGCCTGGTAACACAGGTGCGCCTGCTTTGGCTGGAAGGGAAGACAGGGCCCCTTCCCCCGTCGGGTAGGGCAAATCAAACAGAATGACCGGCACCTTGAGGTTGACCAGGTGAGCGGCAATTTGCGCGCCCATCACACCGGCGCCCAAAACGGCGACTTTTTTGACATTGAAACATGGCATTGTTGTTCCTGAATTACTGGACCCGCACCCAGGTCTGGGTGCGGCCTAAAAAGGCGACGGAACCACGCACCTCGAGTTTTTTGCCGCCGTCAACCGGCGTCAGGCGCAGGGTGTAGGTGCTGCCGTTTTCAGGGTCCAGGATTTTGCCGCCTTCCCAGACGTCCTTGTCTTCGGCCTTTTTGGCGCCCCGGATGATTTCCATGCCCAGTTTGGGTTTGCCTTTGCGGTCATCGGTGCACAGGTCACAGTTGGGGTCCCCGCTGGTGACCAGGGCTTTCTCGATGACCCCGCTTAAGCTTCCACTGGCCTGTGCCGAGATGCGGATTTCAGCCTTGGCCTGACCGGTCTTGTCGTCAATGCTGCGCCACAGGCCGACGGGCGACATTTGGGCGCTGGCCAAGCCGGACAATACTACTAAAAACATAGCTACATACGCTTTATTCATAAGGATTCCAGGCATTTTATAAATTGTTAAGCAAAAACGGCGTCGGTGTCGAGCAAAACACTTGCGCCAGAGCGGGCGGTGCGCATCAGGCTTGCGGTTTCAGGGAACAGGCGAGCGAAGTAGAAACGCGCGGTTTGCAGCTTGGCCAGATAGAACGGATCGGCCGGTCTTTTTTCTGATTCTGCGGCAGCGATCTCACGCAATGCCACCTGCGCCATACGCGCCCAGAAGTAGCCAAACACCAGGTGGCCCGCCACGCGCAAATAGTCCACCGCGGCCGCGCCCACTTCATCGGCGTTCTGGAAACCCTTGAAGCCCAGCTCCGTGGTGAGTTTGGTCATCTGCTCGCCCAGCACGGCAATCGGGGTGATAAATTCGGACATCTTTTCGTTCACACCTTCGTCCTGCACCAGGGCGCCAATGAGTTTGCCAAACTTCTTCAGCGTCGCACCGTTGTTGCCCAACACCTTGCGGCCCAGCAGGTCGAGCGACTGGATGGTGTTGGTGCCTTCGTAAATCATGTTGATGCGGGCATCGCGCACAAACTGCTCCATGCCCCATTCCTTGATGTAGCCGTGGCCGCCAAACACCTGCTGGCACTGCGTCGTGGCCTGGAAGCCGTTGTCGGTCAGAAAGGCCTTGACGATGGGGGTGAGCATGGACAACATCTCGTCGCTGTCTTTGCGCACTTTTTCGTCGGGGTGGCTGTGCACCTTCTCGAGCAATATCGCGCAATAGATGGCCAGCGCACGGCCGCCTTCTGCATAGGCACGGGCCGTGAGCAGCATCCTGCGCACGTCGGGGTGCACGATGATGGGGTCAGCCGGCTTGTCCTTGGCCTTGGGGCCAGACAGTGAGCGCATCTGGATGCGGTCTTTGGCGTAGGCCAACGCGTTCTGGTAGGCCACTTCGGTCAGGCCCAGCGACTGGTTGCCCACGCCCAGGCGTGCGGCGTTCATCATCACGAACATGGCTTGCATGCCCTTGTTGGGCTGGCCCACCAGCGTGCCGATGGCGCCGTCGATGACGATCTGCGCGGTGGCATTGCCATGGATGCCCATCTTGTGTTCCAGTCCGCCGCAGTAAATGCCGTTGCGGCTACCCAGCGAGCCGTCCTGGTTCACGTTGAACTTGGGCACGATGAACAGGCTCACGCCCTTGATGCCGGGAGGCGCATCGGTGAGCCGCGCCAGCACCAGATGGATGATGTTGTCGGCCATGTCGTGTTCGCCGGCGCTGATGAAAATCTTGTTGCCGGTGATTTTGTAAGTGCCATCCGGCAAGGCTTCAGCGCGTGTGCGCATCAGGCCCAGGTCGGTGCCGCAATGCGGTTCGGTCAGACACATGGTGCCGGTCCATTCGCCGCTGGTCATCTTGTGCAGGTAGGTGGCCTGTTGTTCGGGCGTGCCGTAGGTGTGCAGCGCGGCGTAAGCGCCTTGGGTAAGGCCAGGATACATCCACCATGCCTGGTTGGCGCTGTTGAGCATTTCGTTGAAGCACTGGCTTACCACCAGCGGCAAGCCCTGGCCGCCAAAGGCGGGGTCGGCGCTCAGCGCGGGCCAGCCGCCTTCCACAAATTGCCGGTAGGCCGCTTTGAATCCTGCAGGGGTTTTGACGTCATGGGTGTCACTGTCGTAAGTGCAGCCCTCGGTGTCGCCGCTGACGTTCAGCGGCTGCGTCACTTCGGCGGCGAATTTGCCGGCTTCTTCAAGCACGGCGTTGATGGTGTCGGCGTCCATGTCGGCGTGTTTGGGCATGGCCTTCAGGTCGTCAACCACATGCAGCAGCTCGTGCAGCACAAACTGCATGTCGCGCAATGGGGGGGTGTAGATGGGCATGGTCAGTCCTTGTTGGAAATTGAATTGGGGGAAACCGGCTTGGCCCTGGCGGCGTTTTTTCGGGCTGCTGGGACAGGCGATTTGATGGTCGGCTGGGCCGGTTTTGCCAGTGCGCCGTCATCGGCACCAAACAGGCGAAGAATATGGGTGAAGCCTTGGGTTGCACGGTCAATGGAACCCGGGTTTTTCAAAAAACGTGCCTCAAAATGCAGCGCCAGAATCAGGCCGTGAATCTCAAAGGCAATTTGCTGCTCGTCAGCATCGGCCCGCAGGTGGCCACATTCTTTGGCCTGCACCACGGCGCGAAACAAGGCCTTGAGCCAGGTCTTGACCGAGCTGGACAAGGCGTCGTGAACCGGGCCGCTGCGGTCGTCAAACTCAACCGCGCCGCTGATGAACAAGCAGCCGGATTGAATCTCGACGGCGATGCGTTTCATCCAGTTGGCAAACAGGGCTTTCAGGCGCGGCAGGCCTTTGGCTTCACGCATGGACGGCGCAAAAACCTCTTGTTCAAACTGGTTGAAGTACTCGCGGATCACCGAGATTTGCAACTCTTCACGCGAACCAAAATGCGCGAACACGCCCGACTTGCTCATGCGCGTGACCTCGGCCAGCACGCCAATGGACAGGCCTTCCAGACCAATCTGCGTGGCCAGCCCCAGGGCGGCATCCACGATGGCCTGTTTGGTCTGCTGCCCTTTTTGCAAGGCACGCACGGCATGGGCAGGCTTCACGGGGGCTTGGTTCACTGGCATTGACAAAGGCATGGGCAGTTAATAAAAGAACGATCGTGCTATTTTGCACCAAATCATTTGCCGCCAATGCAAAGGCCAACTTTCTAGACGCGGGTTTCTAGGAAAAACGAGGGTAAACCAGCTTAAATTCTTTCCGGATGCGGGAGATCCCTATTGGCGTGGTTCAGCGACACTCAAACCGCTTCCCGTTCGCTCGACCTGTTCTGTGCGTGTTGAAGGGTCGAAGTGTCGGGGGGCCGAAGTGTCGAAGGGTTTCGGCAGACTCAACCCGCACTGAACTTGAGAGTTCATGGGGCGGGATCCAAAAGGCGCGTCAAATATTGACTTGTCCGTCGATGCAGGTCACCGACTCACCGCCGACCCACACCTGTCCTTGCGGATCTTGCGCAATGTGAACCCAGCCGTCGCGCCCAAGGCAAGCGCCCTGGGCTGCGACGTACCGAGCGGGCAAATGGCCCTGAGCCATCAGCCACTGCGCCAGGCTGGCGTTCAGGCTGCCGGTCACCGGGTCTTCATCAATGCCGATCGGGGCCGCGAAGGCACGCACGACCAGGTCGGCGGCGGCGTCATCTGCGGCATCGGCACCCGCCGCTGGATTGGCCGTCCGCGCCCCAAACGCGCGGGCTTCCCGGTTGGATCGAGCGATCAAGGCTGAACCAGCCGATGACTGCGCCACCGCCGCGACCCCCACTTTGTGCCCCAATTGTTTGAGCGCCATGTGATTAGGCTTGAGCGCCAGCACCGTGTGCGGGTTGTCCAGCAACAGAGCCAGCCAGACCGGGCCGTTGTCCAGCGTTTGTGCCGCAAGAATTTGCTTCGCCTTCACACCCAATGCGTCGGCGACCTGGGCCAGCACAGCCGCAGTGGGTTCGCTGCGCGTGAGCGGCGGCGCGGCAAAGGCAAGGCGCTGGCGATCGCGGCGGATTTTGACCAAGCCGACCTGGCATTCCTGGACTATTTCGGAGGGGGACTGCGGCACGCCCCCGGCCTGCAACCAGGCATGGCAACTCCCCAGCGTGGGGTGGCCGGCAAATGGCAACTCGGTGCCGGGTGTGAAGATGCGCACGCGGTAGTCGGCTCCGGCGGCTTTGGCAGAGTCGCTTGGAGGCAGCAGGAAGGTGGTCTCTGACAGGTTCGTCCAGTGGGCAAAACGCTGCAGGGCCTCGTCGCTCAAACCACTGCCGTCCAGCACCACCGCGACCGGGTTGCCGAAATAGGCTGTGGCGGTGAATACATCGACTTGTTTGAAGGCTCGGGGCATCATGTTTACGCCAGTGTCAAATCGAGAACGCCCTGGCTGGCCGGGCGGGCCCGCATTTGCGTGTACCAACGTGTTATGTGCGGATAAGCCAGGGCTGGCGTCTGCGCGTGCGGCAAACCCCACCAGCGCTGGATTTCGCAACCCATGGGAATGTCGGCCATGGTGAATTGGCCACCCCCCATGAAAGCCGACTGCGCCAGGTGGCTGTCGAGCAGGCCCAGTTTGGGGGCCGTGGCGGCCAGCGACCTGGCAATGAGGCCGCTGTCGCGTTGCTCCAGCGGTGTGCGTACCCATTGGATGAAGGCATCACGCCCGGCCGGGTTGATGGCCGTTTGTTGCCAGTCCATCCAGCGCTCGGCGTGGAAGCGCTGTGGCAAGTCAAGGGGATAAAAATTACCCAAAGAATGTTTCGCACAGAGGTAACGAACGATGGCATTCGACTCCCACAACACGAACCCGTCATCGTCCATCACCGGCACCAGCGCATTCGGGTTCATGCCCAGGTAAGTCGGCGTTTTTGTCAGCCCAAAGTGCAAGCCAGCGTCGGCGCGTTCAAACGCCAGTCCCAGTTCTTGCGCGGCCCAGACCACTTTTTTAACATTGATGGAGCTCATGCGGCCCCAGAATTTCAGCATGGTCAATTTCCTTCAGGCGGGTTGAAACTCACGGATCGCAGCCGCCAATGCCGCCACGCCGACGTTGATTTGTTCCACGCTGGCGGTCACAAACGACAGGCGCATGGTTCGCGCGTCGGCCTCGTCGGCATAAAAAGCCGCGCCCGGGACAAAGGCCACGCCCTTGTCGACGGCTTTGGGCAACAGCTCGACCGCGCTCACACCGGCGGGCAAACGCACCCATAAAAACATGCCACCCACGGGCTTGTTCCAACTCACGTTCAAGCCCTGCATGTTGCGCCCAAGCGCTGCCAGCATGGCGTCCCGCTGGGCCTTGTACAGAGCGCGGATGGTGGGCACATGGCGGTCCAGAAAACCGCCCTGCATCACCTGGGCAATCATGCGCTGGTTGAAGCCGGGGCTGTGCAAATCTGCCGCCTGTTTGGCTTGCAACAACTTGGGCATCAAGGTGGCGGGCGCCACCATGAACCCCAAACGCAAACCAGGAGCCAGCACTTTGGAGAACGACCCCAGGTAGACACAGCCGTCAGGGTTACGGGCGGTGAGCGGCAAGGGTGGCGGCGCGTCAAACCACAAGTCGCCATAAGGGTTGTCTTCAACCAGGGGCAGCCCCAGTGCGGTCGCGCGGGTGGACAAGGCCGCACGCCGTGTCTCGCTCAGGGTGCGCCCGGTCGGGTTTTGAAAATTGGGCAAGACGTAAAGGAAACGCGCGCCGTTTGCCTTGGCCGTCAAGTCGTCGAGGTCCACGCCTTCGTCGTCACTGGCCACGCTGACCACGTCAGGCTCCATCGGCGTAAAGGCCTGCAAGGCACCCAGGTAGGTGGGCGTCTCGACCAAGATGCGGCTGCCCGCGTCGATCAGCACCTTGGCGACCAGGTCAAGGCCCTGCTGCGAGCCGGTGGTGATCAGCACCTGGGCGGCGTCCACGGGCCACGGCAGGCCAGCCGCCACCATCTCGCGCAAAGGGCCATAACCTTCGCTGGCGGCGTATTGCAGCGCGGCCTGGCCATAGGCTTCGCCCTTGCCCGTGAGCACGGCGTCACACGCGGCGGCAAACTCAGAAATTGGAAAGGTCTTGGGTGAGGGCAGGCCGCCGGCAAAGCTGATGATGCCAGGCTTCTCTGTCACCTTCAGGATTTCGCGGATCACCGAAGGGTTCATCTTTTCGGCACGGCGGGCCAGGGTCCACGGGGAATTGTTCAGGTCATCGAGTTTCATGGGGGTCGCTTCAGAAAGGGTCATACGGTCAGCGGGCAAGAGAGTGAATGCTACCTTGCCGTGACGGGCATTTTCTTGCCCACAAACACCACCGCAATCACCGCCAGGCCGAAACCGATGGTGAGGGCATCCAGGCGTTCACCCAGCAGCGGCACGGCAAACAGCAGGCTTAAAAACGGCTGCACCAATTGCACCTGGCTGACGCGAACCGCACCGCCCAGGGCCAGGCCACGGTACCACGCAAAAAACCCGATCCACATTGAAAACAGCGCCACATAAGCAAAGGCCCACCAGCTTGCCGCGTGAACCGACGCTGCGTGCAGCGGCTGGTTAAGCCAGGTCATGGGCAGCGTCAACGGCAAGGACAGCACCAGCACCCAGCAGATCACCTGCTCAGCACCAAGGGCAGGCGTCAGCCGTGCGCCGCCAATGTAGCCATAGGCGCCGGCCGTCATGGCGATGAGCAAAAACATGTCTGCCAGATGCAGGCGGAAATGCCCCGACAGGTCGGCAGACCGGAACGCCATGAAGGCCAGCACCAGCAAGGTGCCCGCCAGCGCCGACAGCCAAAAACCCCAGCTTGGGCGCTGGCGCATCCAGACCGCGCCAATCACCGCCGTGGCCAGCGGCAACAGCCCAGTGACCACCGCGCCATGGGTGCTGGGCACGTACAGCAGCGCCAGCGACATGAAGAGCGGGAAGCCCACCACCACGCCACCGGCCGTCAGCAACAACAGGGCCCATTCGCGCCCTTGCGGCACGGCGAGCCTGCCGCGCAGGTGTTGCACCGCGAGGTAAATGGCCGAGAGCAAACCGGCCACCGCCGCCCGCCCAAAAGTGACAAACCAGGGCGACAGTTGCACCGCCTCGACCGTGCCGACTGCCAGTTTGGTCATGGGCAGGGTGACGGCAAAAATCGCCACACCCAACAAGCCCAGCCACAGGCCACGCGTTTGGCGGGCGGACTCTGCGGCCTTGGCTGCACGGCTTGCGAGGGTGGAAGTTGCGGCGGTGGCGGGTGTCAGACTGAGTTGCATGAGCTCCACTTTAGGTAAAAATTTTGCACACTGGCAATACAGATTAAGGTACATTTTGACAATCTGTATTGGCAGTGCGGGCAACACAGCGCAGGCAGGCCAGCCCTGTTAAGGAGAGTTTCAATGTTGATTAAAACCGACTCGCTCACTTTGGCCGAGCAACTGAGCAACCGCTTTGCCGAGCGCATCCGAACCCGCCTGCTGGCCCCTGGTGCCCGTCTGCCGTCCGTGCGCCTGTGTGCACAACAGCAGGGCGTGAGCCCTTCCACCGTGGTGGCCGCGTATGACCAGTTGCTGGCGCAAGGCCTGGTGCTGGCAGAACGCAACCGGGGCTTCTATGTGCGTTCCGGAAGGGAAAAAGACCTTAAAGTCCCCGTCAATGCTTCATTACATGATACTAATTCAATAGCAACTGACGACCCGCCCGGTCGGCCCTCGAAGCAGCATGTGCCGATCAATGCCACAGCTTTGATCCGTGGCATGTTCCACGGCATCAGCGATAAACCGCAGCCCGGCATGGGCGTGTTCCCGTCCGACTGGTTGCAGACCAGCTTCATGCAGGCGGCGGTGCGCCGCGTCACACAAAAAAGCGAACTCGACTCGTATTCGCTGCATTACGGCGAACCGGCCGGCGACCTGGGCCTGCGCCAGTCACTGGCCATCAAATTGGCCGCCATCAACGTGCAGGCGCAGGCCAGCCAGATCATCACCACCGTGGGGGCCACCCACGCGTTGGACGTTGTGAGCCGCACCCTGCTCAAGGCCGGTGACTGCGTGATGGTGGAAGAGCCCGGCTGGGCGATTGAGTTTGCCCGGCTGGACGCCCTGGGCATGCGCATCCTTGCGGTGCCGCGTGGCCCCGACGGCCCGGACCTGGGCATGATGGCGCAACTGTGCGAAGCCCACGCGCCAAAGCTGTTCGTGAGTGTGAGCGTACTGCACAACCCGACCGGTTTTTGCCTCAGCCCTGGCAGCGCCCACCGCGTGTTGCAACTGGCCAACCAGCACAACTTCCACATCGTTGAAGACGACACCTACAGCCACCTCGCACCGGAACACGCCATCCGTCTGAGTGCGCTGGACGGCCTGCAACGCACGATCTACGTGAGCGGTTTTTCCAAAATTCTGGCCCCCGGCTGGCGCGTGGGCTTCATGGCCGCGCCGACCGCTTTGTTCGAGCGCCTGCTGGACACCAAGCTGCTGGCTACATTGACAACGCCTGCGCTGCTGGAGAAGGCCATGGCGTATTGCATCGACCAGGGTCAGCTACGCCGCCACGCCGAGCGCATTCGCACCCGCCTGGACCTGGCCCGCAGCCGCAGTGTGAAGCTGGCCCTGGCCGCAGGCTGCACCTTTGCCGCGCCGCCTGCGGGCCTGTTTGGCTGGGTCGATACCGGCATGGACACGGACAGGCTGGCGCAGCGCATGCTGGACTTGGGCTACCTGCTGGCACCTGGCGGCCTGTTTCATGCCGCACGGCAACCCAGCACGCTGATGCGCATCAATTTTGCAACGACGCAGGACGCGCAGTTCTGGAAGGTGTTTGCTCGGGTGCAGTCGCAGGCGCGGTCAGCAAAGTAGCCAAGCCGTTCAGGCCGCCACCGCAGACAAGGCTTCCCAACGCGTCAACGCGGCCAGCAATTCATCTTCAATCGCTGCGTCGCGCCGCGCCAGGCTGGCGGCTTTGGACGGGTCCCGGGCGTACAAGGTGCCATCGGCGAGTGCTTGCTGCAATACCGCCTGCTCCTGCTCCAGCGCGGCAATCAAATCGGGCAAACCGTCCAGCTCGCGCTGCAACTTGTTGCTGAGTTTGGCGGCGGCCTTGCCAACTGTTTTTACAGCTTGGCTGGCGGGAGCCGATTCGTCGGAATTTGCGGCTACTTGAGAGGAATTTGTGCCGTATGTTCCCGTAGCAGTTGAATAGTTTGCTATTGTTTTAGTTGCATTCAATTTGGCCTGGCTGCGTCTGGATTGCAGCAACCAATCTTGCACGCCGCCTTCGTATTCACGCCACAGGCCGTCGCCCTCAAACGCAATCGTGCTGGTCACCACGTTGTCCAAAAATGTTCGGTCATGGCTGACCAAAAACACCGTGCCTTCGTAGTTTTGCAACAGATCTTCCAGCAGTTCCAGGGTGTCGATGTCCAGGTCGTTGGTCGGCTCGTCCAGCACCAGCACGTTGGCAGGCCTTGCGAACAGGCGCGCCAGCAGCAGGCGGTTGCGCTCGCCACCCGAGAGCGACCGCACCGGCGAGTTGGCCCGCGCGGGCGAGAACAAAAAATCAGTCAGGTAACTTTTGACGTGTTTGCGTTGGTTGCCAATTTCAATCCACTCGCTGCCCGGGCTGATGAAGTCTTCCAGCGTGGCATCTAAATCCAGCCCATTGCGCATCTGGTCAAAATACGCCACCTGCAAATTGGCGCCCTGGCGCACCTTGCCGCTGTCGGGCAAGAGCTCGCCCAAAATCAGCTTCAACAACGTGGTTTTGCCTGCGCCATTGGGGCCAATCAGGCCAATTTTGTCGCCACGCAGCATGGTGGCGGTGAAGTCCTTGACGATGGTTTTGGACTGGCCGTCACTCGTCAAAGGGCCGCTGCCGGATGCAAACGACAGGCAGGCATCGGTCAATTCGGCCACCAGTTTGCCGCCCAACGCGCCCGAGGCCACGTCCATGCGCACGCTGCCCACGGCATCGCGCCGCGCCGTGCGGGTGGCGCGCAGGGCCTCCAGCCGGCCAATGCGGCTTTGGCTGCGGGTGCGGCGGGCTTCCACGCCTTTGCGGATCCAGACTTCCTCTTGTGCCAGCAGCTTGTCGGCCTTGGCGGAAATCACCGCCTCTTGCGCCATTTGCTCTTCTTTTTGCACCAGGTACTGGCCAAAGTTGCCGGGGTAACTCAGCAACTTGCCCCGGTCCAGCTCCACAATGCGCGTCGCCACCCGGTCCAGAAAGCTGCGGTCGTGGGTGATGGTGACCACGCTGCCCTTGAAGTCGATCAGCAAATCCTCCAGCCATTCGATCGAATCAAGATCCAGGTGGTTGGTCGGCTCGTCCAGCAAAAGCACGTCCGGCTGGGCCACCAGCGCTTGCGCCAGCGCCACGCGTTTTTTGGTGCCACCCGACAGGGTGCTGATCAGCGCGTCCGGGTCCAGGTGCAGGCGGTGCAGGGTCTCGCCCACGCGTTGCTCCCAGTTCCAGCCGTCGTTGGCCTCGATCTCGCTTTGCATCGCGTCCAGGTCGCCCAGGCCGTGCGAGTATTGATCGATCAACTCGATGGTTCTTGCCACGCCGGCACTGGCTGCTTTAAAAACCGTCGCGTCCGGGTCGAGCACCGGCTCTTGCGCCACAAAGGCCAGCCGCACATTGCTTTGGTATTGCAGCGTGCCATCGTCGGGTTTTTCAAACCCGCCCAAAATCCGCAGCATGGACGATTTGCCCGCCCCGTTGCGCCCAATCAGGCCGACGCGTTCGCCCGTTTCAAGAGAAAAATCGGTGTAGTCCAGAAGCGCCACGTGGCCAAAAGCGAGGTGGGCGTTGAGAAGGGTGATAAGTGCCATAGAGGGAGTGATTATCGGGGTAGGCGGCTGGCGGCTGTGGTTATGGTCTGGTTATGGTTGACGGCTGGATCCGGTGTCTGCTTACGGCGATGCCCTATGGCGGTGCACAGACCGCTGACCGAAAGACCACGCTGAACGCGGTGCCCCGTTGCCGCGCGGCAGTTGAACCCATTTTTGGAACCCAACATCGACTGCAAGGCTATACTTTTTCCATGAACACCATTCTGCTTGAGCAAGCCCGACAGCTCAGCATGCCCGACCAGCTCGAACTGATCGACGCTTTGTGGGACAACATTTCTGCTCAGCGTGGATTTTTGCTGCCCACTGAAGCCCAAAAATTGGAACTGGATCGTCGGCTTGCTGAATTGGAAACCGATCCCGACAGCGTGGTGCCCTGGAGCGATGTCAAAGCCGCTGCACTCGCTCGAATCAGGCAATGACGTTTCAGGTTTCGTTTGCCAAACCTGCCGGGAGTGTCCGTACTTTTGTGTTTGAGGCGCGGGGATAGGACTTATCCACGCAGTTGTTCGCTTGTGGGCAACCCGCTGGCCCTTCAAGGCCATGAGCGGGTTGTCCACATTAGCGGGCAACTGGGTGGATAAGTCCG
>JANYCG010000306.1 GCA_025360385.1 Burkholderiales bacterium
CGTCAAGCTGTTGTGCGAGATCGCCGCCGAACAAGGCAAGTTGGTGGACATGCACTGCGACGAGTCGGACGACCCGCATTCGCGCCATGTCGAATCGCTCGCGTTTGAAACGCAGCGCCTGGGCCTGCATGGGCGCGTCACCGGTTCGCACCTGACCTCCATGCACTCGATGGACAACTACTACGTCAGCAAGTTGTTGGGCCTGATGGCCGAGGCTCGCTTAAGCGTAGTCAGCAACCCCTGCGTCAACATCACCCTGCAAGGCCGCCACGACACCTATCCCAAGCGCCGAGGCCTGACCCGCGTGCCCGAGCTACTGGCTTGCGGCCTGGACGTGGCGTTTGGCCAGGACGACATGCTGGACCCTTGGTATTCCTTGGGCTGCGCCGACATGCTCGACGTGGCCAGCATGGGCCTGCATGTGGCGCAGATGACGTCGCAGGCGGCGATGCGGCAGTGTTTTGAGATGGTCACCACCGTGCCAGCGCGCATTCTGAAACTTGAAGGCTATGGGCTGGCTGCGGGTTGCCATGCAGACTTTGTGCTGCTGCAGGCGCGTGACCCGGTGGAGGCGATTCGTTTGCGGGCGACGAGGCTCAAGGTGTTCCGGCGGGGCAAGTTGATTGCGTCTACGCCTGCTGCGACGGCTGTTTTGGATTTGCCGGGGCGGCCTTTGCAGACTTCGTGGATGGTTGATTGAACCTGTGCGTTGTGCCGGGGGGCCTGAAGCCCCGCAGCGCCACGCTCAGGATGACAATAGGTCATAATGACCACTATGGTCATAACGGTTAAATCATCATGATTACAGAAACCAGCGCCGTCAGTTTCAGGCAGAACCTGGGTGAAATGCTCAACCAGGTGCAGTACCGGCACGACAGCGTGGTGATCAACAAAGACGGGAAACCCGTGGCCGCGCTGGTGGACGCGCGGCTGTTTGATCGCATTCGCCGGATGCAGGGCCGGTTTGACGCCCTGTGTCAGCGCATTGAGGTCGGCTTTGCAGGCCTGCCACAGGACGAGGGCTTGGCTGAAATTGACGCTGCCGTCGCCAAGGAACGCAAAAAAGCTGTTCCCAAACTCGCCAGCGCCAAAAAGAAGTAAGCATCCATGCCGAATCTGCGCGTGGTGCTGGACACCCATGTGCTGCTCTCGGGCATTGCGTACCCAGCCAGCATTCCGGGCAAAATCATGGCGGCATGGCGGCACGGCTCCGTCGAAGTCATCCTGTCAAACTTCATCCTTGAAGAGCTTCGCCGGGTTTTGCCGCGCCTGAAAAACCGGCATGGCCTCACCGCCAGCGAGATCAACGATTGGGTGGACAGCCTTGCGCTGCTGGCCGAACTGGTGGAGCCGCAAACCCGCCATGACGCCGCCCTGCGCGACGCCAATGACCAACCGGTGTTGGGCACCTTGCTGGCTACGCGCACAGCTTCTGGCGAGAGCTACCTGGTCACAGGAGACAAAGACCTGCTGGTCTTGGGTGATCGATATCCCATCATCACACCGGCGCGGTTTTGGGACATCCACGGCGGTCTTTGATCAGCGGGCGCATCATAGCGTCATGAAAATTCATCGTGCCGGGGCAATCATTTCAGCGTAGTCGTACAAGGCACCCAGAATCTCCTCGCCTCGTTCATCCGCGGTTTCGGACAAGGCGTCAATCTCGCTGAACAGGCCTTCAATCGTGCGCGCACCGCCTTCGCCATCAAACAGTTTGGCGCTGCGATGCGCCTCCCAGCGCGCGGCGTCGCCCAGTGACAAACTGGCCAAAAAATTCCGCGCTCTGTAGCGGAACACCAACTCTTCGAGCCTCGGGTCATCAAAGGCATTTTTGGCGCCTGCCAATTTTTCGTCGACCAGTCCTCGCAACTGGTTCAAACGGCGCCGGTCCGCATGGCCGACAAAGCCGCCGTACAGGTCTTCGTCCACGTCCGGCGGCCCTTGCGTCGGGCGCTCGAACACGGTTGGCCAGATGCCACTCATGTCGGGCAGGCCCTGCGCCAGGGCGGCGTGGACCATTACCTGGTCCATGTCAACGCCCCACTTC
>JANYCG010000327.1 GCA_025360385.1 Burkholderiales bacterium
AGATGCCTTCAGGCTCTGGCGCTTTCGCCACGTCACCACCGTGGAGCGGGTGATCGGCTTTAAACGCGGCACCGGTGGCACTGGCGGCGTGAGTTACCTGCGCAAGATGCTGGACGTGGTGCTGTTCCCCGAGATATGGACTCTACGCACGGAATTGTGAGTAAAATTTTCTTGAATCCCTTGCCAGTATTCAGTAGCAAGCTATGCATTTTGTAGTAATTTGAATTGAAAAAAGAAGCTCTTTTGACAGGAGCCGGGTTCAGCCAAAGACAATCCAGAGATGAACAACAAACGAATGCTTTCAGCCGCACTGGTCGCCGTCGCTTTGGTGGCGGTTGCAGGCCTGGTCTATTTCAACCAACGCCAGCACGCACCCGTACTGGCGGCACCTGTTTCACCGGCACCAAGCGCGGTGAATGCGATGGCCGACTTCAAGGAAGTGCTTTCGGCTTATCGCAAGATCATTGTGTTGTTTGCCGATGAAAAAACATTGGGCGCCAATGAACGCGCCATGGCCAATCAAGTAGGCCAAGGGATTTTTCACGAGAATCGCCAGCGCGTGGCGAAGGTGGAAGCGCAACTGGATGCCTTGTTCGCATCACCCGACCCCCGGCGCTTTGAAGCGCTTGCAGATTTGCTGGACTACGTGGAGAGTGGCGCCGGTCTTTTTGATGCGGACCGACTGGCGTTTCGTGAGCTGCTACGCGGTTTGCAGGCAGGCGTGACGCGTGATTCATCACTTCCCGCCATCAAGTTGCACAAGCGCCTGGGCGAAGACCTGGACGCGATGGCAGAGATTGAGCGCAATTACGAAAAGGAAATTCGACTCGTATTTGGCCGCTTTGAAACCCGGGCCATCGACCTCAAACGGGAACGCTGGGAAGACTATCTGGCCAGCCTCAAGAAGCTGTATTCACGGGAGCAAATCCTGAAGGACTTCGGCATGGTCGTGCCCTACCCGGCACCCAATGAAGTCACCGGCAAGGGCAAGAACGAAGAAGAGGGCGAGGTCTTTGGCAACAGCTTGCCACCCAAGACCATCGTATTGACATTTGATGATGGCCCACATCCTGCCTACACCGCCGAGATCGCGGCCATCCTCAAGCAATACAACGCACCGGCCATCTTTTTTCAAGTGGGCAGCAACCTGGGGGTCATGGGTGCGGATGGCAAGGCCAAACTCCTGCCCAAGGCCGAAGTGAGTCGCAAGCTGCTCGAAGCCGGATACACCCTGGGCAATCACAGCCTGACACATGCGGAACTGTCCAAGCGCAGTGGTGATGCCCTCAAAACCGAAATTCTGGGAACCGACGAACTGCTCAAAGCGGTGGATGCACGGCGCTCAACGCTGTTTCGTTTTCCCTACGGTGCACGCAATGCGGAGGGCCTGGGGGTGCTGGCCGCAGCAAATCTGCGCTCGGTGATGTGGAATATCGACTCGTTGGACTGGGCCGACCCGGTTCCCAGCTCCATTGCCGACCGTGTGCTGCACACCATCGAGAAAGAAGGTCGCGGCATTGTGCTCTTTCATGACATCCACGAACGCACGGTCAAGGCGCTGCCCGCCATACTGGATCGCCTGGTCGCCGAGGGCTATCAGTTTGCAGGCTGGAATGGCAGCGGCTTTTCGTTGCCCAAAGGCGCTGCACCCGTCGCAGCACCGGTTGCGAACAAACCCGGCTACAGCGAGTCGTGGGCCATCATCATTGGCATTGACGACTACGCAAAATGGCCCAAACTGCAATACGCGGTACGCGATGCCCAAGCCATTCGCGAGACGTTGATCCAGAAATATGGCTTTGGGTCAGAACGTGTGGTTTCGCTGACCAACAAAGAGGCCACCCGCGTCGGCATCCTGGATGCCTTTCACGACAAACTGGCCCACGGTGGCATGCAAAAAAATGACCGCTTGTTTGTCTTTTTCGCGGGCCACGGCGCAACGCGGCAACTGAGTTCCGGCCGTGACCTGGGTTACATCATTCCAGTGGACTCCGACCCCAACCAAATGGCCACGGACGCCATCCCCATGACCGAATTGCAAAACATCGCCGAAAGTCTGCCTGCCAAACATGCCCTGTTCATCATGGACGCCTGCTACAGCGGCCTGGGGTTGACCCGCGGCGGCAGTGCGGGCAACTTCCTGCGCGACAACGCCAAGCGCATAGGCCGGCAAATGCTGACGGCTGGCGGCGCCGACCAGTTGGTAGCCGATGGTGGGCCCAATGGGCATTCGATTTTTACCTGGACCTTGTTGCAGGGTTTGGCGGGCAAGGGCGACCTCAATGGTGACGGCATCATCACCGCGACCGAACTGGCGGCCTATGTGGCTCCGGCGGTGTCTGCCGTATCGCGCCAGACACCGGCCTTTGGCAGCCTGCCGGGCTCGGAAGGAGGTGATTTTGTGTTTGAGCTGCCTGCCGATGGCGAGTTTTTGAGTGGGCAAACCACTCAGCTATCCGGGGAAGCGATTGCCATGAATGTGAAGCTGGACGCGACGCGCCCCGCTCTGGCCGTGGGCGCAGACAAACCGGCCACACCAGCACCACCAGCGACTGTGACTGTGAAAGACCTGCAAGGCGGAGAGCAAAAAATTGCGCCTCCGGTGGCGATCCCGACATCCGCCCGTCAACTCGCCCAGCGCGCCAACGATCGGGGCTTGCAGCTCTACAAGGAAAAACAATACGCGCAAGCCGAGGCACAGTTCACTGAATCTCTCAAACTGCGCCCCGACTTTGCGCTGGCCGCCAATAATCTCGGGTTTGTCTACTACAAGCAAGACAAGTTTGCAGAGGCCTCCCGCTGGTTTGAGAACACCATCAAAATTGACCCGTCACGCGCTGTGGCCTACCTTAACCTGGGTGATGCGCACAGCAGGGCAGGCAATTCTGACAAGGCCAAAAAGGCGTTTGGCACTTATCTGGAACTTGCCCCCAACGGTCCGGGAGCGGCTTACGCCAAGCAGCAAATGGAGAAGGGATAGGTCGGTCGGCATCAGCGCAAAGCCACTGTCTGCCCTTTCCAAACGGCATCTTGCCAGCGATAAAACGTACTCAGGTTTTTGGGTTGGTCGGCTTGCTTTTCGACTTCCAGGGTCGCCGTTCGCAGCACTTCAAAGCTGGTCTTGTAGCGGCCATCCACCCTGGCTTCGCGCGCGGCCAGCATCTGGGTGCCGCCCGGCACCCACCCGGCAAACTCCACGTAACCCAGACTGGGGTTGTCCAGGGCTGGCGGCACCACATCAACGCCCCAGCCCTTGGGGCCTTGCTGAAACACCCACATTTCGCGCCACGTAGCGAGGGGCTGCACGGCCAGCGCCAAGGCCGTGCCCTGGCGGTTGATGGTGGCAGATGCAGCCCACACCACGCCATAGGTGCAGCGGGTAAACAACGGGTTTTGGGTGTCGTGCCTGGCATCCACCACATGCACACAAGTTTCACCGGGCTGACCAGTGCTTAAGCGAACTGACAATTTGGTGATGGATCGCATCCCATTGCCAGAGTTATCACTCGCCACAGCGGGTTCCGCGCCCCAACGTGAGGCACCGACACGGATGGCGGCATCGCCATAGGTGGCGGCATCGGTATCTGTCAACTCGGCTTTGTTCACCGCCGCCAACTCTTGCAGTGCGCGCGCCGCAGCGGTCCGTACAACAGCGGGGGCAATCTCAGGGCGGCGTGCCCGCTGAAACGCCAAGCTAGCCCAGACTCCGGCCTTGCGCAGATGCAGGCGGTTCTTCAGCACCTCGGGCAGGTCACGCATTTCCACACGGTCCAGCACGTCGGCGCGCCAGTTGTCTTGCGCAAAGCGCTCGATCGGGTTCAGATGAGGCGCCATGCAATCGTGCCGGGTCAGGGCCAGCGCTGCCAGCGCCTTTTGGTTGTCGGTGGCAGGCAAGGCCAAAACGCGGCGGTGCGCATCGCCGTTGTAGCAGAGCTGCAACTGGCCCTCGCGCTCGAAACTCAGCATCTCCACGCCATAGCTGGCAGCAACTTCCAGGTGTGCCGCCAAGCCGTCCCCACCTGGCTTGCCCTGACGGGCCGAAGCACGACGCGCCAGTCGCTCGGCCATGGTGCCCAGGGCATCAAACGCTTCACCATTGATGGCCTCTGCGGGGGCGGCCCGCAGGTAGGCAGCGGCGTAGCCAATGCCCAGGGATTCAGACCCAGGCGTGTCGCGCAAGAAGCGCACGACTGACAGCAGCTCGGGCGCCGCTTCGGGCTTGAGCGACTGGCTGCGTACCTGTGTGGCACGGATAAAACCGGCACGCTCGCGCCGGTGGTCGTAGACCTGCAGGTAGTCGCCCTTCTGGCCCCGAATCTCCAGGCTGTCACCCTGGGCCAACACGGCCTGCTGCGGTGCGGAATCACGCGGTGCCGAACGCAAAGACGACTGATCCTGGGTGACGATGGCAATCATCAATAAGGAAGCGGCGATCATGTTATTTCACTCCTTCGGTCGTGTCCTGGTCAGCCTGGGCCTGATCGACGTTCGCATCTGGTGCCTTGGTGGCCCGCGCAGGTTGCACGGTGTTTTGTCGGCCCACGCCCAGCAAGGCAGAGCCAATAAAACCGCCATCGGCTGGCGGCGGCGCGATGATGACGGTGATCTTGTCCGACAGCTTGTCGGCCATGGTCTTCTGGATCAGCAATGGGTTCTTGGAGATCAAAGCACCATCACGGGCCAACTGTTCGCTGGTGATCTTGCCGATGCGGTCCTGGCGGTAGGCTTCTGCGTCGGCCAGGTTTTTGCGCGAATCGGCTTCACCGGATGCTTCAATGCGGCGGGCTTGGGCCGTACCTTCAGCGGTTTTGATGCGTGAGACTTTTTCGGCCTCGGCTTCCAGCGCGCGCTGCTCAATCTGCTTTTGCTTGAAAGGCAGCACATGTTTCATCGCCTCGGCCTGCGCCTTGGCGGCAATGATTTGCTCTTCGCCGGCGGCCTGGGCCGAGGTTTCGCGGCGCACCTTGTCGGCCTGGGCTTCCAGCTCGGTCTGTTTGACCTGCTTTTCCTTCAGCTCAAGGGTGTAGCGCATCTTCTCGGTGGCCAGCTCTTCAGCCAGCAGGTGCTCCATGCCCGTCTTGTAATCACGCGGCAGATCCACCTTGCCCATCGTGACGGCTTCGAGCTTGATGCCGTCCCTGGCCAGGCGGGGTTTGAGTTCGGCTTCTATGAGCTGCTGAATCTCGGGGCGTTTGCTGGAGAAAATCTCGCGCACGGTATAGCGGGCCAGGGTTTTGTACAGCACGCCTTGCACCACAGGCTCGACAATTTCGCGGTTGATGTCTTCTGGCAGGTCACGGGCCATGGCGGCAATCTTGCTGGCGTCCAGCGCGTAGCGAACCGAAATGTCCACGCCAATCGACAAACCCTCTACCGACTGAAAGGGTGCCGGGCCGCTGGCGCTGGCATTCGCCGTGGGGCGGTAGACCTGGTCACGCAGCGAAAAGCGGCGCAGCTCGTGCAGGCCGGGGATGATGAGCACCGCGCCATCGCGCACTTCCGTTGATGAGCCGGTCAGTTGGTTCAAGCGCATGCCCATTTCGCCGCGGCCAATGCTTTGCATGGGAGGATGGGCATAGATCGCATAACCCCCGGCCGCAAGCAAGCCCAGTGCAATCAGGCTGGCGCGGCCTGGTATACGTGCGACGGTGCTGCGTGACAAGGCGCCCACCTGGCTGGCCGAACGCCGGCTGGCCTGGCGAAAGTGGGTGGCAATGCTGCTGGCAATAGCGCGAACTGTGGTTTTGAGACGGTCTGACATGGTGACTTCCTTGGTGGTGGTTGGGATGGATGTCATCGTGCGCGCCGACCCCACGAGCGAACAATGGCGACGTGGGGTGAGACTGCTCACCCGGCGTGAAGAAACACTCACAGCAGTAGCTCTGCCCGGTGGCGCAGACAGGGGATACTTGAGACCAATGCGCCTGCCCTGCCCGAGAAGCCCCGAGGAAATACCCATGTTCAAGGTCGCCGTTATCGAAGACGACATTCCCACCAGCCAGCAGCTCACCGCGTGGATTCACAGCGCCCGCGCCGGCATCCAGGTGGACAACTGGTTGACCCGCGACGACGCGGAGGCAGCCATAGCCCGCGAAACCTATGACGTGGTGGTGCTAGACATTGAACTGGGACGCGAGCGCAACGCGGGCATTGCCATCATCAACGCCATCAACAAAAGTCGTAAAGGCACGCCGGTGCTGGTGGTGTCGGCCATGCCTGCAGCCATTTACCGCAGCATCATGAAGGCACTGGATGCGTGGGACTACCTGCAAAAAACCACGTTTGAAGAAAGCGATTTTGTGGACACATTCCTGGAAATACTGCGTGCGGCCAAGGAACGCGACCCAACGCCGGCTGTGACACCTGCGAACGATGAGTTGTCCATAGATCCCCTGCGTCAACGCAGTGCCCTGTGGCGCGGCAAACGCATCAACCTGCCATTGACCGCCCAGCGTATCCTGGCCGCGCTGTACCAAAAACGCGGTCAGGTGGTGACCTACGATGAGCTGTTTGAGGTGGTCAAGAGCGGGCGCAACCGGGACAACATCCGCAAACACATCAGTACCATTCGCGAAGCATTCCGGGAGCTGGACGAGCATTTTGAGCGCATCGAAAACATTCCCATGCGCGGCTTCCGCTGGTCTGATGAGTTGGTGCAGGTGCGCAATTGTGCAACCCCGCCAGTGCTTCAATAGAGGCCGCCCTGGGATGGCTGGCCTCGTTCCGGCTGCGGGTGCTGTTTCGCAGTGCATTTTTTCTTCTGGCGCTGGCCACCCTGGTGATGACGGTCTACGTGTTGCAAGAGGAAAAGCAGCGCAGCTACGACAACTACCAGCAAAGTTTTACCAAAACCAAAGCGCAAATCGCGGCTCAGTTGCGTCATCCTACGGGGCAACTGGCGCTGCTCAACCCGTCCGATAACGCCGCACCCATCACGCCGTTGCGCCCGGTGCTGCTGCCGTTTTCCGCGATTGATTTCGACGACCAAAGCAAGGTGCGCAATGCGGTGGAGATGACCGGCTGCCTGGTGCAGTACCCGCACTACGGCAGCCTGTGTGTGGCCATTGGCAACAACCCCTGGGCCGGCGGATTTATCTATGCGGCCGGCACCTTTGCCAGCACGGCGCTGGTGCCCCACGCCATGGGCGACAAGTATCTGGACACGGCTCACCGCCTGCGGGTGGAGGTCAAGATGCGCGGCCAAACCTACCGCTGGATCGCACCGTTTGAGCCACTGCCCAACCCTGGCAACCCGCAGCGCGAAGGCATACGCGGCCGTTTTACGGGCTATGGGGACATTGGCGGCCGAGACTACACCAATGCCCGCACGGTGCGTGACTTCAGGGGCTGGGTCTGGCAAGGCACTGGCTGTGTCAACGCTGCCACACCGGGTGATGCCCCACAAACTGAAGACTGCGAGAAAAAGTCTTTCTTCTCGCTGCGCCTGCCGGTGGACGTGTTGCGCGACGCCCTGTTTCAAAAAGAGAGGCCGGTCTGGCCCCCCGCCGATCTGAACGACGTGCAGGTACGGGTGGAAGTGCTGCCCCCGGGCGACGGTGCGACGCTGTTTGACAGCAATGCCGAGGGTGCGATTGCGCCCTTCTCGCTGGGCGATCTGCGCACCCAACTGCTGCCCGGCGAGACATTGCGCATCCGCAAAAATGGTCAGGCCGACGGTGCCGACTTGGTGCGCCTGAGCGGCAACGAGGCTGTCGCCACCGAGTCGTCTCCCCTACTCACGCGCCTGATTCGCCGCCTGCCGGTGGACAACTATGACGCCCCGATTGAACTCGTCGAGGACGTGGCCACTCCGCTGGGCAACTACACCATCTACCTCAAAGGCGACGCCCGCAGTGTCAACAGAAGTCTGAGCGCGGTGGCCACACGTTTGTCCTGGTTTGTGGTGGCCATGTTGTTGGCCATCGCATTGGCGTGGCTGGTGATTGAGGTGGGCATCATCCGGCGCATTGCGCGCCTGACCCGGCGCTCCAGCCAGTTGTCCCAAACCGTGAAGACCACGGCGGGTCTGGCCCACTTTGATCTGGCCGATCTGCGTGGCAGCGACGAACTGGGTATCCTGGCCAATTGCTTGAACGACCTTTTGCGCCGCGTCAAGGAAGATGCCGAGCGTGAGCAGATCCGTGCCGGGCAGGAAAAGGACATGTGGCATGCCGTGGGCCACGAAATCATGTCGCCGCTGCAGTCGCTGATAGCGCTGCACGGCGTACAGGATGATCCCAGCCTGCGCTACATCCACCGCATGCAGCAGGCGGTGCGCATCCTGTACGGCACCGCTAGCCCCAGCGAGGCGTTTCAGTCCACCACCCTGGCTGTGCAGACGGTGGAGATCAACGGCTTCCTGCACAACATAGCCGCCAACGCGGCCAGCGTCGGGTTCAGCGATGTGCACTACGCGGGTGGCGACGACGCCGTGCTGGTGCGCGCCGAGGAATATGCACTGGAAGACGTCGTCACCCACGTGCTGCGCAATGCCGAGCGCTACCGCGTGCCAGGCAGTGCCATCACCCTCAGCCTGCACGCCACAGAGACGGACGCTACGGTCACCATCCACAACACGGGGCCGCATATTGCGGCAGAGCTGATAGACCAGATTTTTGAATATGGCGTGTCGGACCAGGCAGAGTCCGGTGCCAACGGCAACCGGGGCCAGGGCCTGTTTGTGGCCAGGACTTATATGGCCAAGATGGGCGGGATGATTGCTGCAGTCAATGACCAGGATGGCGTGAGTTTTGTGCTGGTGCTGCAACGGGTCATCGGGGGATAAGCTGACCCCGAAATTCTTGAGCACGGGCGTCTGGTCTGTTGGAGCTTGGGTGGTGCGAGCTATGGGCGCAAGATGTGCGACATGCTGCTTTTTTCCCGAAATAGGGACTCTGCACACGGGATTTTTAGTCAAGTTGGCCTGTAGTCCCAGGAAACATTGAATAGATAGCTATTTATTTTGTAGTAATCTGGTGAAACACCCTCCAGAAGCGGCGCTGTCAGGCGAAGCCAAATGGTGGGCTTTACCCCGCCTTTACAGGATGGAAACGCGGTTGCTAACCCGAGGCGCTGAAATCGGATAACGTCAAGCTTGCGTTCACGTCCAAAGGGACACATCACTGAAATTCAGCGCAATGAAAATCAACCTCAACGACAACACCCCCCGCGCCAACCTGCAGTCTGGCCTGTCGCGCCCTATTGCACTGTTGCTGGTGGCCTTGACCGCGCTTGCGGGCGGCGGCGGATGGTGGTGGAGCCAGCGCAGCGCCAGCAATGCGGACGCAAGCTCGACTGCGGCGGGCAGCCCGGCGACGGCTGCATCGGGCCCAGCGGCAGGCGCGTCC
>JANYCG010000019.1 GCA_025360385.1 Burkholderiales bacterium
GCGTTGAAACGCCGCACGCTGCCAAAGCCGCTGGCCAGCGCCACCTGGGTGATCGGCAGGCGCGTGTCGGCCAGCAACTGTTTGGCGCACAGCAGCCGTCGGGTTTGCAGGTACTGGATGGGCGACACGCCCAGGTTGGCCTCAAAAATCCGCCGCAGGTGCCTTTCGCTCACACCCAGGCGGCCGGCCAGCGCCTGCACCGTGGCCTTGTCCGCCCCCAAGGTTTGCGGGTCGTCCAGCAGGCGCGCCGCCTGGTGCACCAGAATCGTCCCGGCATCCTGAAACGACCAGACCAGCGAATGCGGCGCCAGTTCTGGCCGGCAGCGCAGGCAAGGCCGGAATCCGGCTCCCTCGGCCTGCGCCGCGTGGCCAAAAAAACGGCAGTTTTCGCGTTTTGGCATTTTGACTTTGCAGACCGGGCGGCAATAAATGCCAGTCGAGGTAACCCCCGTGAAAAACCGCCCGTCAAAACGGGCGTCACGCGCCTTCATGGCCAGGTAACAGCCGTCGGCATACGGCGTATTGGCCAGGGCGGGGTAGCTGGATTTTCGTTTGGGCATGTACTGATGATACGCAGGCGCTGGCTGCGCACTGGCCGTTTTCGGACCTACCCATCTGCGGGTTTGTCAGCCGCTGCGGGCGGGCAGCGGGCGGGCCGACCACCGTGAAAATTTCAATACACTCAAGCCCCCCCGACCACCGCCTCACACCATGGCCCCCACCCTCCTGCTCGTCCTGGTCTACGCCGCGTTCATTAGCCTGGGCCTGCCCGACGGCGTGGTGGGCGTGGCCTGGCCTGCCATGCGACAAACCCTGAACCAACCGATTGAGGCGGCGGGTCTCATCACCCTGGTGGTGACAGCCGGTTCGGCGCTGTCCGGCTTTG
This sequence comes from Burkholderiales bacterium, assembly GCA_025360385.1. Lineage (GTDB taxonomy): Bacteria > Pseudomonadota > Gammaproteobacteria > Burkholderiales > Burkholderiaceae_C > JANYCG01. The sequence continues at coordinate 887 of JANYCG010000019.1, forward strand.
CCAGCGGCCATGTGCTCAAACGCTTGAGCGCCGGTGTGGTGGTCATGTTGAGCGGCTGGATGACGGGCCTGTCGCTGCTGGGTTTTGCCTTCGCGCCCAGCTTCGCCATCTTGCTGTTGCTGGCCGTGCCCCTGGGCCTGGGGGCTGGGTCGGTCGATGCCGCCATGAACCATTTTGTGGCTCGGCATTATTCATCGCGGCACATGAACTGGCTGCACGCCTGCTGGGGTATGGGCGCGACGGCAGGGCCGCTGATCATGGGGCTGGCGCTGGCAGCAGCGTCTTCGGCTGCGGCGTCAGATGCGTGGCGCGCCGGCTACCAGATCGTGGGGAGTTTGCAGTTGGCGCTGGCCCTGGGTTTTATGCTGACTTTGCGCTTGTGGCGGCTGGCCGATGCGACGCCTGCCGCACAGGAGACGGTGCACGCCGGGCCGCCTTCTGTGCGCCGCCAGAACCCGGCGAACCCTTGGGCCCAGTGGCTGGCGCCGTTTTTGTTTTTGCTGTACGCCGGCATCGAGGTTGGCACCTCGCTGTGGGCGGCCACGGTGTTGATCGAACAGCGGCAGATGTCCAACAGCGCTGCGGGCCTGTGGGTGTCGGGCTTCTTCGGCGCCATCATGGCCGGGCGGTTTGCCACAGGCCTGGTGTCGCAGCGCCTTGGCAACCGCCGCTTGGTTCGTTGTGGTTTGATGGTGGGTTTTGCCGGGGCCTGCCTCTTTAGCCTGAGTGTCCTGCCGGCCTGGTGCGCCCTGGCCGGGCTGGCGCTGCTGGGCCTGGGCTGCGCGCCGATTTACCCATCGCTCATGCACGAAGCCGCCGCGCGTTTTGACGCCGACACCGCCGCCAAAGTCATCGGCCGCCAGGTCGGCTCGGCTTACATCGGCTGCGTGTTGCTGCCCGCAGGCCTGGGGCTAATGGGCGCCAGCTTTGGCCTGGGGTTGATCATGCCCTTCATCGCGGTGCTCGCGCTGGGTTTGTTGTGGGCGTCTGAAGTTTTAAACCGGATGACCTGATGGCCATTGACCCGCCCGCGCCATTCACACCAGACTAGCGCTGTGCATCCACTCGGATTTGTTCAGCATTTCCCCAGCGATAATCTTGCCTGAAATATTGAGGACAGAGATCGCCCACGTCGTGTGGCGGCGGACTGTCCCGCAACGCTTCAGGAGGGAGCATCCGTGGACATCACTTTACTGGCCAAAGCCGCCATCATGGGCGTGGTCGAGGGGCTGACAGAATTTTTGCCGATCTCCAGCACCGGCCACTTGATTCTGGCGGGGGCGCTGTTGGGGTTTGACGACGACAAAGCCAAGGTCTTTGACATCGCCATCCAGACCGGCGCCATCTTTGCAGTGATCCTGGTCTATTGGCAGAAAATCCGCGACACGCTGGTCGCCCTGCCGTCGCAAAAACAGGCCCAAAGCTTCGCCCTGAATGTCTTGATCGCATTCGTCCCCGCCGTCGTGCTGGGCCTGCTGTTTGGCAAAATCATCAAGGCGCACCTGTTCACGCCAGTGGTTGTGGCCAGCACCTTCATCCTTGGCGGCTTCATCATTTTGTGGGCTGAAAAGCGCCAGCAAAACGCCGCCACGGCGCCGCGCATTCTGGATGTGGACGCCATGACGCCCATGGACGCGCTTAAGGTCGGTCTCATTCAGTGCCTGGCCATGATCCCCGGCACCAGCCGCAGCGGCGCCACCATCATTGGCGGCATGTTGCTGGGCCTGTCGCGCAAGGCCGCGACCGACTTCTCGTTTTACCTGGCCATCCCGACTTTGATCGGCGCCGGTGTTTACAGCCTTTACAAGGAGCGTGCCTTGTTGTCGGCGGCCGACGTGCCGCTGTTTGGCGTAGGCCTGGTGGTGTCTTTTGTCAGCGCCTGGTTCTGCGTGAAGTGGCTGCTTCAATTCATCTCGACGCACAACTTCAATGGCTTTGCGTATTACCGCATTGCCTTTGGGCTGGTGGTGCTGGCCACGGCCTATTCAGGTGCCGTGAAATGGGCCGCCTGACGCATTGAGGTCAAGCCTGGCATGGCGGCGATCGCCGCCGCAATGCAGCGTGCTGTCTCTAGCGGCTTCTCCATGGGGAACAAGTGGCCGCCATCCACCATCGTGACGCGGCCCTGGGTGATTTTGGCCGTCAGCGCCATGCCCACCTGGGCCATCTCCTTTGAAAACTTGCCGCCAATAAAAGTCACCGGGCATTGCAGCGGATGCCGCTTGACCAAGTCGGCCAGGTTGTGCGGCACGGTGTTGTAAATCGCGGTTTCAATTTTGCGGTCGAAACCCAGAACGCACTGCCCCGCGTGCAACACCATACCGTGCTCAATATAGTCTTTGAGCACCTGTGGCTCCCAGCGGGCAAAGGCCTTTTTGGCCTGAAAGCTCGCCAGTGCATCGGCACGTGTGGGCCAGCTGGTGCGGCGTTTGTGGCTGATCCGTGCGGGCGACACCGAGCCGACAAACTGGGCGCCTTTGGCCAGTTGCAAAGCCCGCGCCTTCCAGCCGCTGACCAGGGGTGAATCGAGCAGCACCACGCCCTGGATGCCATGCCCGCCCAATTGCGGGTGACGGGCGGCTGCCATCACGCTTAAAAAACCGCCGAGTGAATGGCCGACCAGAATCGCCGGTTCACCCGCCTTCCTGATTTCAGCCTGCGCAAAGTCGGCAAGCTGCTGCACCAGGTGCGGCCAGTTGCTGGTGACCGGGTAGGCCGGGTCGTGCCCCAGCATGTCGGGCGCACGCACGGTGAAGCCGCGCGCCCGCAGGCTTTTGAACAGCACCCGGTAAGTGC
>JANYCG010000065.1 GCA_025360385.1 Burkholderiales bacterium
GTCTGGGTGAAGTTCTCATTGATGTAGCCGCCAAAATAGGCCGGGTCGTCGGAGTTGACGGTGGCCACGATGCCTGCGTCGAGCATCTTGCCGATCGTGTGTTGTGCCAGGTTCTGGAACACGCACAATTTCAGGTTGGACAGCGGGCAGACGGTGAGCGGAATTTTGTCTCGCGCCAGGCGTTGCATCAACAAGGCATCGTGGATGGCCTGCACGCCGTGGTCGATGCGCTCTACTTTAAGCGCATCCAGTGCCCCCCAGATATAGGCAGGCGGCCCTTCTTCACCCGCGTGAGCGACCAGTCTGAAGCCAAGTTGCCGGCACCGCGCAAACACCTTGGCAAACTTTTCGGGCGGATGGCCCAGCTCGCTCGACGCCAGGCCAATGCCGACAATTTTGTCTCGAAACGGCAGCGCTTGTTCCAGCGATTCAAAAGCCTCGGCTTCACTCAAATGCCGTAAAAAACACAGGATGAGCGAGGCGCTGATGCCCCACCTGGCCTGAGCATCAACGCAGGCCCGGTGCAGGCCGTTGATCACCACGTCGGCACTCAAACCATGGCCGGTGTGGGTTTGGGTGTCGAAGAAAATCTCAGCATGGACGACGTTGTCAGCAGCAGCCCTTTGGAGGTAAGCCTGCGCCATGTCGTAGAAATCTTGCTCGGTTTTAAGCACCAGCGTGCCAGCATGGTAGACGTCCAGAAAACTCTGCAAATTGTTGAACTGGTAGGCATTGCGCAAGGACGCCACGTCGGGGTAAGCAAACGCTACTCCGTTGCGTTTGGCCATGGCAAAAATCAGCTCCGGCTCCAATGAGCCTTCAATGTGCATGTGTAATTCAGCTTTGGGCATGGCCCGCAGCAAATCAGGCAGGCGCTCGGCCGCGACAGCTTTGACAAAACCGGAAGTTTTGAAAACGGGGTTGGCATGATTCATCAGCAGACTCCAAAAGTGATGCCCAATTTTTTCAGATGGCGACGATAGGCCGACGACGCTTTGTCGGCGGCGGTGTGTAATTCAGTCCTCACATCCAGCGGCAGGCGTTTCGGACATTGTGATTCCAGGATCGGTTTGTCCTGCATGAAGATGGTGTGCTGAAACTTGCGCAGCTTGGCGTCGGACGACTTGAAGTCTGCCACCGCCAAGCGAAACCAGACTCGGCTGGACTCTGGCCCCACGGGGCAGATGAAGAGCGCGATGGATTCGCGATACGGCTCAGCCTGTTGCAGTTCGGCCGGGCGGACGGCTTTGCCCGCCCCTTTGGGCCTGCCGACCGCTTGCCCCATGCTCGCCGGGTCGGGTACTTTGGTCAGCACCGCGCTGTAGGGGCCGGTGACCTCGTAGCTGTATTCCACCTGCGCCACCTGCGTGGAATGCAAGTTGGATTGCGGTTGCCACGCGCGGCATTGGGTGGCGAGCAGGCCATGTTCTGTGGTTTTGACCTGGTAGTCGTCAATCGCCGTCATCTCGCGCGTGCCCAAGCCGCCCTCATGTACAAATCCAAAATGCGCCATGTCCAAGAAATTTTCAATGATGCGTGGGGCGCTGGTGGCCACGTCGTAGGGGCCGCAGTTGAGCTTGCGCAACTGGGCGTCGTGTTCTGCGCCAAACCGCGCAAGCGGCAATCCAGTGACATCTGCCCCGCAAGCTGTTGCGGGCGCGGCAATGGCTGAGGTCAGCCTCACCCAAATCAAACCATAACTTTCGCAGGCCTGATAAACCCGGGCGCAGTGTGACGGGGGTGGTTTGAAAGCCGGCAGAGCAGGCACCGTGACACATTCACCGGTCGGCGCAAATTGCCAGCCGTGGTAGGCGCACTCAAGCCGATCACCCTGGACGCGCCCCAGCGACAGCTTTGCCCCCCGGTGCGGGCACTGGTCGGCCCACGCACGCACAACACCCGCTGCGTCGCGCCACAACACCACAGGCTGCGCCAACACGATGACGGCCAACGGTTGTTGCGCCAGGTCTTCAACCCGCGCCACCGGATGCCAATGGCTTGCTTCGATCATGTGTGCATTGTCGCCAAGTGCCCCGTCAAAATGCAAAAAGCTGCCCGAAAGCAGCCTTTTGCCGGATTCAAACTGAAGCTCTCAGTTTACTTTTTGGCGCCAGGAACTTTGCCTTCGACGCCCTTGACGTAGGCACCCATGCCGCTGAGCCATTTGTCGTCGCCGACGGCATCCTTGGCGATCATGACTTTGCCAGCGTTGTCCATGATGGGGCCTTTCCAGATCGCGTAGCTGCCGTCGGTCAGGCCTTTTTTGATCTCGTCAATTTTGGCCTTGGTTTCTGCGGGCACGTCTTCGGCGATGGAGACGATGTCAATCGCGCCTTCTTTCACGCCCCACCACACGCCAGCGCCGCCTTTCCAGGAACCGTCAAGCGCTTCTTTGGTGGCCTTGATGTAGTAGGGGCCCCAGTTGATGACAGACGAGGCCAGGTGCGCTTTGGGGCCGTAGGCGGTCATGTCGCTGTCCCAGCCGAAGGCCCGCTTGCCCTTTTCTTGCGCAGTTTTCAGCACGGCGGGGGAGTCGGTGTTTTGGAACAGAACGTCTGCACCGCCGTTGATCAAGGCGGTGGCGGCTTCGGTTTCTTTGGGTGGGTTGAACCACTCGTTGATCCAGACCACTTTGGTCTTGATTTTGGGGTTGCCTGACTGGGCGCCCAGTGTGAAGGCGTTGATGTTGCGGATCACTTCAGGGATTGGGATTGACGCCACCACGCCCAGCGTGTTGCTCTTGGTCATCTTGCCGGCGATCACGCCGGCCATGTAGGCACCCTCATAGGTGCGGCTGTCGTAGGTGCGCATGTTGTCGGCTTGTTTGTAGCCGGTGGCATGCTCGAACTTGACGTCTTTGAAATCAGGCGCAACCTTGAGCATGGGCTCCATGTAGCCAAAGGTGGTGCCAAAAATCAGCTTGTTGCCTTGCGTGGCCATGTCACGCAGCACGCGCTCGGCGTCGGCTGACTCGGGCACGTTCTCAACGAAGGAGGTTTTGATCTTGTCGCCGAATTCTTTTTCAAGCGCTTTGCGGGCGTTGTCATGTGCAAACGTCCAGCCGCCATCACCCACCGGGCCAACGTAGGCAAAGGCGACCTTCAGCGGTTCGGGCTTGGGCGCAGCGGCCGGGGCCGAGGCGACCGGTGCAGGGGCGGCTGCAACAGGTTGCGCCTCTTCTTTCTTGCCGCAACCCACCAGCGCGGCGCTGGCCACGGCGGTGAGGGCTGCAAACTTGAGCAGCGAACGTTTTTGCAAATCTGTCATGTCAATTCCTTGGGGTCAAAGTTGAAAGGCGTGGTGGAAAAAATGAAAACCTGGAAACGCGCAATTATGAACGGGACATCAGGCCCCCGGATAGAAGGGTTTTCCTATACTGGCAGGCATGTTGATCTTGATCCATTGCGGGTTGCGTGAGATCAGCGCCAACACAACGATGGTGGCCACATACGGCAACATCGTCAAAAACTCGCTGGGTACATCGACCCCAACGCCCTGCAGGTGAAATTGCAGCATGGTGACGCCGCCAAACAGGTAAGCACCAAGCAAAACCCGTGCCGGACGCCAGGTGGCAAAGGTGGTCAAAGCCAGGGCGATCCAGCCTTTGCCCGCCACCATGCCTTCGACCCACAGCGGCGTGTAAATGACTGAAATGTAAGCACCCGCCAGGCCACACAAGGCCCCACCGACCACCACCGCCAACAAGCGGATGCGCCGCACCGGGTAACCCAGGGCATGGGCCGACTCGGGGCTTTCACCGACGCTGCGCAGCACCAGGCCGGAGCGTGTGCGATACAGGAACCAGATCAGGGCTGCCGCAAAAGCCACCGTCACATACACCAGCGGGTGGTGCCGAAACAGCGCCGGGCCCAACAGCGGAATGTCGGCCAGGCCCGGAATCGCGTAAGCGGTGCGTTCAGGGATTTTGGCCTGCACAAAAGCGGTGCCAACAAAGGCCGAGAACCCGGTGCCAAACAGCGTGAGCGCCAAACCCGTGGCGTATTGGTTGGTGTTGAGCCAGATCACCAGCAGGCCAAAAATAGCCGCCAGCACCGCGCCCACGCCCATACCCGCCGCAAAGCCCATCCAATCCTGGCCGGTATGCACCACCGTGGCAAAGCCGGCAATGGCGGCGCACAACATCATGCCTTCAGCGCCGAGGTTGACGATGCCCACTTTTTCATTGATCAGCAGCCCCAGCGAGGCCAGTGCCAGCACCGTGCCCGCATTGAGCGTGGCGGCGACCAGCAATGCATAGGATTCCATCAAATCTGCCTCCCGGATGTTCGCGTGATTTTGAGTTTGTAGTTGATCAAGGTGTCACAGGCCAGCAGGCTGAACAGCAACAGCCCCTGGAACACGCCGGTCAGCGATTTGGTCAACCCCAGGCGCGACTGCGCCATCTCGCCACCAATGTAAAACATGCTCATCAAGAGTGCTGAAAACACCATGCCCACCGGGTGCAGCCGCCCGACAAAGGCGACGATGATGGCGGCAAAGCCGTAACCCGCCGGCACATAGGTCGTGAGCTGGCCAATCGGTCCTGCAACCTCCAGTGCGCCCGCCAGACCGGCCGCGCCGCCAGATATCAGCAGCGCCGTCCACAAAGCCTTGCGTGACGAAAAACCGGCGTAACGCGCTGCCGCTGGCGCCAGGCCGCCGACCTGCTGGGCAAAGCCGGCGCGGGTGCGGAACAAGAACACCCATACCGCCGCCACGCCCACCAGGGCCATCAGCGCCCCAATGCTCACGCGGGAGCCGCTGAACAGGCGCGGGATGCGGGTGACGGCCTCAAACGTCTGGGTCTGCGGGAAATTGAAGCCTTGCGGATCCTTCCAGGGTCCGCCGACCATGTAGCTCAAAATTTGCACCGCCACATACACCAGCATCAGACTGACCAGGATTTCATTGGCATTGAACTTGTCGCGCAGCAGCGCCGTGAGCGAGGCCCAGACCACGCCGCCCAGCACGCCCGCCAGCAGAATTGGCAACACGATCCAGCCGCCCGTGGTTTTGTCGGCCAACAGCGCCACACCGCCCGCAAAAATCCCACCGATGATGTATTGGCCCTCCGCGCCGATGTTCCAGACATTGGAGCGGAAACACACGGCCAGTCCCAGGGCAATCAGCAGCAAAGGCGTGGCCTTGACCAGCAGCTCACCCAGGGCGTAACCGCTCTTGATGGGCAGCCAAAAAAACATCTCCAGGCCTTTGAGCGGTTCTTTGCCCAGTGCCAGAAATAGCACAATGCCAATCAGGACGGTGACGAGCAGCGCCAGCAGGGGCGAGGCATAACTCCAGACCTGTGAGGGCTGCGGACGCGCTTCAAGTTTGAGGCTGAACTTAGGCATGCGCTACCTCCGGCTGCGGGGTTGATGCATCGACCGCTGGCGCCCACAGGCCGCTCATCCATTCACCGATTTTCTCGACGGTTGCGTCGGCCACGGCGACCGACGGGCTCAACCGCCCTCGCGCAATCACGTGCAGGCGGTCGCTCACTTCAAACAGTTCATCCAGCTCTTCGCTGACCACCAGCACGGCGCAACCGGCGTCCCGCAGGGCCAAGATGGCGCCGCGGATTTGCGCCGCTGCGCCCACGTCCACACCCCAGGTGGGTTGCGAGACGATCAACAGCTTGGGCTTCGCGTCAATCTCGCGTCCGACGATGAATTTTTGCAAATTGCCACCCGACAAAGACCGCGCGGCAGACCCTGGCCCGCCGGCTTTGACGTTGAAGCGCTGGATGATGTCGGCGGCCTGGGCCTGCAAGGTTTTGACCTTGATCCAGCCCCCCGCAAAGCCGGGGTTGGCAATGGCCTCGTTGCGTGTGAGCAAAAGGTTGTGCGCTAGGCTGAGCGTGGGCACGGCACCGCGCCCCAGTCGCTCCTCGGGCACAAAATGCAGGCCCAGGCGGCGGCGCTCCTGCGGGTTCAGGCGCGAGACGTCCACCTCCTCGCCACTTCTTGCGTCACCCCCGGCTGCGCCCGTGCCATCACCGGAGCCCATCCGCACCGACCCCGCAGGCGCGCGCATGTCTTCACCCGACAGCGCGTACAGCAGTTCCTTTTGCCCATTGCCCGACACGCCCGCAATGCCAAGCACCTCGCCGGCGCGCACTTGCAGCTCAATGCCGTCCAGGTCGACGCCAAACTGGTCGTCCCGCAGCAAACTCAAAGCCTGCACCCGCAGCACGGGCGCGCCTGCATTCAGGGCGCGGTGCACCAGCTGCGGCGGTTCGGCCCCAATCATCAGACGCGACAGCGAGGCGTTGGATTCTTCCGCCGGGTTGCACACGCCCGTGACCTTGCCGCCACGCAGCACCGTGCAGGCGTTGCACAACTCGCGGATTTCATGCAGCTTGTGGCTGATGTACAAAATGCTGCAGCCCTCAGCCGCCAGCTTTTTCAGCACCACAAACAGCTTCTCAACGGCTTGGGGGGTCAGCACCGAGGTGGGCTCGTCCAGAATCAGCAATTGCGGGTTGGTGAGCAGGGCGCGGATGATCTCGACCCGCTGCATTTCGCCCACGCTCAGGGTGTGCACCGGGCGCTTGGGGTCGATGTCCAGCCCGTACTCTGCCGCCTTGGCGTTGATGGATTGGGCAACCTGGTCCAGGGACAGGCTTTTGTCCAGCCCCAGCCACACGTTTTCTGCCACGGTGATGGTGTCAAACAGGCTGAAATGCTGGAACACCATGGCAATGCCGAGCGCCCGCGCCTCCTGCGGGTTGCGGATGTGCACCCGCTTGCCGTTGAAGCTGACGGTGCCGGCATCGGGTTTGACCGAGCCGTAAATGATCTTCATCAGGGTGGATTTGCCGGCGCCGTTTTCACCCAGCACGGCATGGGTTTGGCCGGGCAGAACAGTCAGCGACACATCGCTGTTGGCCACCACGGCTGGATACCGTTTGGTGATGCCCGCCAGCGTCAGGCGGGAAACTGCTGGATTGCCTGTCAAAATGGCCATAGAGCGTGACGTTGATGTCTATTGTTGAACCTGGAAATGACTACCAAACCTATTCACCTGATCCGACGCGGCGAAGTCGTCTGCCTCGCCAATGTACCACCCACCCGTAGCCTGTTGCAGGTGCTGCGCGAGGACTTGCACTGCACCGGCACCAAAGAAGGCTGCAACGAAGGCGACTGCGGTGCCTGCACGGTGGTGCTGGGCGAACGGGTGACCGGCAAGGCCGGTGACAGCGTCCGCTACAAGGCCGTCAACAGCTGCATCCGTTTTGCCCACTCGGTGGACGGCATGGCGCTGTGGACAGTGGAAGACATCGCCCCGGCCGACGGTGGCCTGCACCCGGCGCAAGAGGCCATGGTGCAATGTTTTGGCTCCCAGTGCGGGTTTTGCACGCCGGGTTTTGTGATGAGCCTGTTCGCCACCTACCAGAACCGGGTGCGCCAGGGCGAAGTGGTGACGCGAGAGCTGGCGCAACACGACCTGTCGGGCAACCTGTGCCGCTGCACCGGCTACCGGCCGATTGTGGACGCCGCACAGGCCATGGCAGCGTTGCCAGCCGCACCCATCGACGAAAAGCGATTGCTACAATTATTAGAGCTAACTAACAAGCATACACGGGAACATACAGCACATTTACCTTACGAAGCACCCAAAACCCTGGCCCGGCTGCTGCAAAGCCGGTCGGCCAACCCCCAGGCCCAAATCGTCGCCGGCTGCACCGACGTGGGCCTGTGGGTCAACAAACTGCACATGGATTTTGCACAGGTGATTGACGTGACCCAAGTGGCCGAGCTGCGCCGGGTCGAGCCATACCCCCACCACCTGGCTATTGGCGCGGCCGCCACGCTGACCGATGCCTTTGACGCACTGGCCAGCGACCGCCCCGCCTTGAAGCATTTCCTGCATCGTTTTGCCGGCCTGCCGGTGCGCAACTCGGGCACGCTGGGCGGCAACATCGCCAACGGCTCACCCATTGGTGACTCGATGCCACTGCTGATTGCTCTGGGCGCGAACCTGGTGCTGATGCGCTGGCAAGCCGGCAAAAAGGGTGGGCACGCCGTGCACCGCGAGCTCAAGCTCGAAGACTTCTACACCGGTTATCGCAAGAATGTTTTGCAGCCAGACGAGGTGCTGGCCTGGATCAAGGTGCCACGACCTCATGCCGCTGAATTTCTGCGCGCCTACAAAATCTCCAAACGTTTTGAGGACGACATTTCGGCGGTTTGCCTGGTGCTGAATGTGCAGCTGGACAAAGGCCGGGTGCGCTACGCCGCAATTGGTGCGGGCGGTGTTGCGGCGACACCCGTGCGCGCCGTCAGGACAGAAGCCTTTTTGACCGGCAAGCCCTGGAACAGCGCCACCGCCGAAGCCGCCAAGGCCGTCTTGCGTGCCGAGTTTTCCCCCATCTCCGACATGCGGGCCAGTAGCGCTTACCGCAGCCAGGTGCTGGGCAATTTGCTGACGCGTTTCTGGCTGGAAAGCCAGGGGCACCAGCACATCAATCTGGAATCTTTTGACCTGGATGACGCGACACCTCAGCTTGCAGGAGCCAACGCATGACTGCGACCACACCCGCCAGCGGCCAGTCCAAAATCCACGAGAGCGCCCGCGCCCAGGTGGCCGGGGCAGCGGTCTACATCGACGACATGACCGAGCTGCAAGGCACGCTGCACGCGGCGCCCATTTTGTCCACCGTGGCTCACGGCAAATTGGTGTCGGTCGATGCCGCGTTGGCAGCTGCCATGCCGGGCGTGCGCGGCATCATTCTGGCGGGCGACGTTCCGGGCCACAAGATGCTGGCCTCCTTCATCGGCGACGAGCCCATCTTCGTTATCGATACGGTGCAACATGTCGGCCAGGTGGTCGGCCTGGTGGTGGCCGACACCTTTGTCCAGGCCCTGCACGCCGCGCGCAAAGTCAAGCTCGGCATTGACGCCCTGCCAGCGGTGCTGTCCGTCAAGCAGGCGCTTGAACAGAAAAACTACGTGCTGCCGCCGGTTCACGTCAAACGTGGTGATGCGCAAGGCGCGCTGGCGCGGGCACCCCACACACTCACAGGCACGCTCGAAGTCGGTGGCCAGGAGCACTTTTACCTGGAAGGGCAAATTGCTTACGCCCTGCCGCAGGAGCAGGGCCAATGGATCGTGCATTCCAGCACCCAGCACCCGGGTGAGGTGCAGCACTGGGTGGCGCATGCGCTGGGGTTGGACAACCATGCCGTCAAAGTCGAATGTCGCCGCATGGGCGGCGGTTTTGGCGGCAAAGAAACACAAGGCGGACACCTGGCCGTGTGGGCGGCCGTTGCGGCCAACAAGCTCAAACGCCCGGTCAAAATGCGGCTGGACCGCGACGACGACTTCATGGTCACCGGCAAGCGCCATCCGTTTGAATACGCCTACACCGCGGGGTTCGATGACACCGGGCGGCTGTGCGGCTTGCAACTGAGCATGGCCGCCAACTGCGGCTTCAGCGCCGATTTGTCGGGCCCGGTGGCGGACCGTGCGGTCTTCCACGCCGACAACGCCTACTACCTCGAAGACGTGGCCATTTCGTCTTACCGCTGCAAACTCAACACCCAAAGCCACACCGCTTTTCGGGGCTTCGGCGGGCCACAGGGCATGATTGTGATCGAGGCCATCATGGGCGACATTGCCCGGCATTTGAAGCTGGACGCGCTGGCTGTGCGCAAACGCAACCTGTACGGCATTGCGGAGCGACACACCACCCACTACCAGACCAAAATTGAAGACAACATCCTGCTGCCGTTGATATCAAAATTAGAGCAAACTTCTCAATATCAACGGGAACTTGAGGCGGTTTTGTCATGGAACAAGGCGAATGCGGTGGTCAAACGCGGTATGGCGCTCACGCCTGTCAAATTTGGCATCAGCTTCACCGCGACTTTGTTCAACCAGGCCGGTGCCCTGGTGCATGTGTACACCGACGGCAGCGTGCAGGTGAACCATGGCGGCACCGAGATGGGTCAGGGCCTGAACACCAAGGTCTGCCAGATCGTGGCCGACGAACTGGGCGTGCCGTTTGAGCGTGTGCTGGCCACCGCCAGCGACACCAGCAAAATCCCCAATGCGTCTGCCACCGCAGCATCGGCTGGCACCGACCTGAATGGCCGCGCCGCCCAGTTTGCCGCCCGCCACGTGCGGAACAACCTGGCCGCATTTGTCAGCAGCCTGGACAGCTGTGGCGCGGGCGCGGTGCGTTTTGCCGGGGGCCAGGTCATGTCGCCCAGCGGCGGCAAAACCGTGACCCGCAGCTTCGACGAGGTAGTGGCCCTGGCCTACCAAAACCGCATCCAGCTTTGGAGCGACGGCTTTTACCGCACGCCCAAAATCCACTACGACAAAACCACGCTCACGGGTCGGCCGTTTTACTACTTCGCCTATGGCGCGGCCTGCACCCACGTGGCCATCGACACGCTGACCGGCGAGAGCCGTGTGCTCAAAGTCGACATCCTGCACGACGTGGGCCGCAGCATCAATCCGGCCATCGACATCGGTCAGATTGAGGGTGCCTTCGTCCAGGGCATGGGCTGGCTCACCACCGAGCAACTGGTCTGGAACGACAAAGGCATGCTGACCACCCACGCCCCCAGCACCTACAAAATCCCCACCGCCGGCGACGTGCCCAAACACTTCAAGGTGGCGCTGTGGCCTGACGCCAACCCCGAAGACAACGTGTTTGGCAGCAAGGCGGTGGGCGAGCCGCCGTTCATGCTGGCCTTGAGCGTGTTTGAGGCGCTGCGCGATGCGGTGGCACAGGCACGGGCGGCGGCAGGCTTGGCCGGCCCGGTGCACCTGGTGGCCCCGGCAACGGCAGAAAATGTGCTGAATGCCCTGACAACCTGAAGCGCGGGCCTTACATCGGCATGGACTGGCGGCGCCGCGCCGAGATGCTGGGCATGCCACATCACCGCCATCACCGACCCGGCCTCGCACCCTGCCAAAGTCGGAGCCAGCCGGGGCCGCACTGTCCGGCGCCGGGCATTGGGGCGTGCCGACATTTGTATTGAACGGCGAACTTTTTTTGCGACGACCGGATTGACACCTTGCGCTGGCGGCTGGATCAGGTGGGATTGCGGCGGGACGGACTCTTTTTTTCAGGTGCTTAACGAAGCATAATCAGCGACATGGGACTTCCTCAAGCCATCCACCGCATGACAGCTGAGCAGTTTTCTGCTTGGGAATTGAACGAACCCGAGCGGCATGAGTTTTTCCGTGGCGAAGTGTTCAAAATATTTGCCATGGGCGGGGCAAGGCGTGAACACAACGACGTGACTGGCAATTGTTATTCCGCCTTGAAAAGTCATTTGCGCGGCACCCCCTGTCGGCCCTTCATGAACGACATGAAGGTTCATGTGCAAAAGACCGGCGACCTGTTTTACCCCGACGTTCTGGTCACCTGCGACCCGCGTGATCTGGCCGCCGTGCTGGAAATGAAACACCCCAAGCTCATCATCGAGGTGCTGTCGCCCTCCACCGCCACATTCGACCGGGGGGACAAATTCCTCACCTACCGCATGATTGACGCACTGGAAGAATACGCCTTGGTAGACCCTCACAGCAAAACCTTTGAGGTCTACCGCCGCCAGCCCAATGGGGCGGACTGGTTGCTGTCGCCGGGCCGGGTGGAGCAAGGCCTTGAGCTTAAAAGTGTTGCGCTGACCATCCCCGCAGACGCGCTGTTTGAGAACGTGTGAGCCCCGGCTCAAATCTTGAGCCAGCGGCGGGGAAAGCTGGGGTCATGTCTCGCAACACCTCCATTCCGTCGCTCCATCGCGCAGCCCCGCCAGCCAAGCGCCAATGCATCCCGGTCTTCTACACACCGCTGATGGTGGCCCCTGCTGCGGGTTTCACCCTGCCAGATATTCACACGCCGCCGGGTACTGCACCTTCAGCGGCCTGAGGGTCACCGCCATGGTTTTGCATGACGCGGGCGAAGTCCAGCGCGTCGGCATTCTGGACTTTGACGAACACTGTGGCGACGGCACCGACGACATCATTGCCCGGCTGGGGTTGAAATGGGTCGTGCATTTCACCGCCGGGCGCCGCTACCACCACGCCTCGCAGGCCAAGGAATTTTTGAAGGCCATCCCCGCCATCGTTTGCAAGATGGCCGATTGCGATGTCATCCTCTACCAGGCCGGTGCAGACCCGCAGGTGGATGACCCTTTGGGTGGCTGGCTCAGGACGAGCGGTTCAAACATCACGGGGCCGGATCAATAAGAACAGCAGCGGCACATAACTGGCACTGACCGACTGGCGCTACTGCATTTCATGGTCGTCCCGTTCGGTATCCACGCCTTAAGCTTCATCAGGCTTAACTGGCGACGTCGCTACCAGCAATTGGTTTTCGCTCTGGCACCCACACACCGATTACACGCGCATGAAACACGGGCATGAAACATTGAACTGGTCTACAATCTGGTCTACTCAAAAAACGAGACCGCCCATGCAACTCCAACCCATCGGCTCGTATGAAACCAAAACCCATCTGGCAGACCTGCTGCGTCGGGTGCGGGCTGGGCAGGGTTTCACCATCACCCAGCGCGGCGAACCGGTGGCCGACCTGCTGCCTGCGGGTTCCAGCCAGCGGCGTGCAGGCCTGAGCGCTGCTGTGCGCATGCAGGCCCTCATGCGCGAAGCCCCACCGCCCAAGCGCAACGCAAAGCTTGACTTCAAAGCATTGATTGAGGCTGGCCGGGACTGAGTTGATCTGACGATGCGCTTTGTTCTGGACAACTCGGTCGCCATGCGCTGGCTATTGCAAGACGGTAGCCAGGATCGACTGTCCTATGCAGGCAAAGTGCTTGATTTGCTGACCCATGAGACTGGCGCAGCCTTGGTGCCGGGCATCTGGCCGCTTGAAGTGGCCAATGGGGTCGTCAAGGCCCAAGCCAGGGGCTTGGTGTCAGAAGCGCGGGCTACCGCCTTCATCGGCCTGCTGCAAGAAATGGGCATTGACACAGACACCCACACAGCGGATCGGGCCATGGGCGACACCTTGCAACTGGCGCGACGCTTCAAGCTTTCGTCTTATGACGCGGCTTACCTGGAGCTTGCGTTGCGCGAAGGATTGCCTCTTGCCACGCTGGATGCTGATTTGCGCAGTGCAATGTTGCAAACTGGCGGAGCCGTGGTTTAAATCGAGTCCCCGCGTGACATCACCCAGGCTCACCCCCGGCACCACCTTGCTTCTGCTGGTTCCACCGCTGATGTGGGCCGGCAATGCGGTGGTGGGCCGCATGGCCACGGGGCTGGTTTCGCCCATCACGCTTAACTTTTTGCGCTGGCTGCTCGCGTTTTGCTTCATGCTGCCGCTGGCCTGGCCGGTGCTCAAACCTGGCAGCGCCTTGTGGCCGCACTGGCGGCGTTATGCCTTGCTCGGCCTGTTGGGGGTGGGCTGCTACAACTGCTTTCAATACCTTGCCCTCAAGACCACCACGCCCATGAACGTGACGCTGGTGGCGTCGTCCGCGCCGATTTTCACGCTGGCGATGGGCCGGTTGTTTTTTGGCCAGCCCGTGAGCTTGCAACAGGCCATGGGCGCTTTGTTGTCGATTGCTGGCGTGCTGGTGGTGTTGAGCCAGGGCGACTGGGCCACCCTCACCCATTTGCAACTGTTGCCGGGCGACGGGTACATTCTGGTCGCTACGCTGGCCTGGTCCTGGTATGGCTGGCTGCTGATGAAGACGACCGAACCCCTCAACGTCCGCAGCGATTGGGCCGCGTTTTTAATGGCGCAAATGGTGTTTGGGCTGGCCTGGTCGGGCCTGTTTTCAGCCGGCGAATGGGCCCTGACCGACGCCCACATCACCTGGGGTTGGCCATTGGCAGCCACCTTGCTGTTTGTGGCGACCTGCCCTGCCATCGCGGCCTACCGCTGCTTTGGCCTTGGCCTGCAGCGGGTGGGTCCTGCCATGGCCGGGTTTTTCACCAACCTCACCCCGCTTTTCGCGGCGATTTTGTCGGCCGCGTTTTTGGGCGAACTGCCGCATATACATCACGGCCTGGCCTTTGCGCTGATCGTGGGTGGCATTTGGGTGTCAGCCAAGCGCGGCTGAATGGCTTTAATAGTGCCCACATGCCGCCCAGCCCACGCCACCACAGCGCCGCCGCACAGCGAAACCAGCAACCCATTTTGGACGTACTGCGGCAGGTATTGCCCGCCCAGGGTGCTGCCTTGGAAATCGCCAGCGGCAGCGGGCAACACGCGGCGCATTTTGCGGCCCATTTGCCGGGCTGGACATGGCAGCCCAGCGACGCCACGGCAGAATCGTTTGCGTCAGTTGCCGCGTGGCGGGCGCTGGCGGGCGCGGGCCAGGTGCGCGACCCGGTCTTGCTGGACGTTTTGGCCCCTGTCTGGCCGACGCAAGGCCCGCCGTTTGCCGAGCCGTTCGACGCCCTGTATTGCGCCAACATGCTGCACATCTCGCCGGGCGCGACCTGTGCCGCGCTGATGCGGGGAGCCGCCAAACACCTCACGCCCAAAGGCCTGTTGATCACCTATGGCCCCTACCTCGAGCGCGACGTGCCCACCTCGCCTGGCAACCTTGCATTTGATGAAAGCCTGCGCCTGCGCAACCCGGACTGGGGCCTTCGCGCTCTTGAAGATGTAGCGTCACAAGCCCTATTGGTGGGGTTTTTGCTGCACAAGCGCTTGCAAATGCCGGCCAACAACTTACTGCTGGTGTTTGGGCGAAAGGCCTGATGGCACACGCTTAGGGCACAGGCTTAAGGCATCCGCACAAACCGCTGCGCCCGTTTGCCGGTATCGACCTCGGCTGTGTACACGCTGCCCTCTGCATCCACCGCGATGTTGTGCACCCAGTGGAAGTCACCCGCCTGCCGACCGGGCCGGCCAAAGCTGCCGACCACCTCGCCGGTCTCGCGCAGGGTGATTCGCAGCGTGACGCGCAGCGATATGCGCAGCCTCCTGCCATGGCATGGCCAGGCCCGGGCGTTGCCACAGGCCCAGCAGCGCCAGGCACAAGTGAATGCAAAACGCCCCGTACAGCAACACCGTCACCGGCAAAAAGTGAACCACGCCGACGGCAAGGCGCATCCCCCGCTCGGCCTGCGCCAGCGACAGCAGCCCCAAAGCATGGTTGACCATGTGGCAAGCCAGGTACAGCCACATCACCAGGCCAGTGGCAATGCGCAGTTGGCGCAGGCAGGGGAGTTTGAAAGACAAGCCAAAAAGTTGAAACGCTGAATGGGCTATTGGCGTCAAACCGCATTGACCGACTGAAGCTTGGG
>JANYCG010000050.1 GCA_025360385.1 Burkholderiales bacterium
GCCGTACCCACAGGCGCCGGCGGGCCATTTCCCACGGATGTGCCCACAACGCCCATCCTCATCAAATCTGCAAGCCTGGTTAACTGACTGCGCAAGCAATTCAAACCACTCAGGCAATTTCCACATTCACAACCAACCCACCCAACAGGACCATCATGAGTAATCCAAAAGTAGAACTCCACATCAAGGAACACGGCGTGATCACGCTCGAACTCGACGCGGCCAAAGCACCCAAGACCGTCGCCAACTTTTTGAGCTATGTCAACAAGGGCCACTACAGCAACACCGTGTTTCACCGTGTGATTCCCGGCTTCATGGTGCAGGGCGGCGGCTTTGAAGTCGGCATGAAACAAAAGCCTACCGATGGCGAGATCGAAAACGAAGCCACCAACGGCCTGAAGAACGACAAGTACACCGTAGCCATGGCTCGCACCAACGCGCCGCACTCGGCCAGCTCACAGTTTTTCATCAATGCGTCGAACAACAACTTCCTGAACCACACCGCACCCGATGGCTCTGGCTGGGGCTATGCCGTGTTTGGCAAAGTCGTTGCCGGCAACGCGGTGGTTGACAAGATTGAAGGCGTCAAGACCGGCAACAAAGGCGGCCACAGCGATGTGCCGCAAGCCGATGTGATCATCGAAAAAGCCGTCGCGCTTTAAATCTTTTCGCCATAAGCCCCATGGCCCAGGCCGTGCCCCAGACAGCAGAGCTCATTGCTCCGCCCTCCTGGCGCACGGTCGATTTCATTTCGGACCTGCATTTGCATGCCAGCGAGCCCGCCACCTTTGCGGCCTGGCAGCGCTACATGCAGGGCACCCCGGCAGACGCGGTGTTTATTCTGGGTGACCTGTTTGAAGTCTGGGTCGGTGACGATGCCGTCAGCCCCACAGGTGTCAAATTTGAAGACCGGTGCGCGCAGGTGCTAGGTCAAACCGCTGGTCGGCTGTCTGTGTTTTTCATGCACGGCAACCGCGACTTTCTGGTGGGCCCCGGCCTGACGGCGCTTTGCAACACCGCCCTGCTGGCCGACCCCACGGTGCTGGTGTTTGAAGAGCAGCGCTGGCTGCTCTCGCACGGCGACGCGCTGTGCATTGGCGATGTGGACTACATGGCGTTTCGCCAGCAGGTGCGCAGCCTGGAGTGGCAGCGCGATTTTCTGGCCAAACCTTTGCCGGAGCGCCAGGTGATTGCGCGCGGACTGCGCGCACAAAGCGAGGCCCGCAAACAAACCGGGGCCGAATATGCCGATGTGGACACAGCCACAGCCAGAGCCTGGCTGCTTGCCGCCGATGCGCCAACACTGATACACGGCCACACCCACAAGCCAGCCAGGCATGACCTGAACGACGGCCTGACACGCGTGGTGCTCAGCGACTGGCACATCGCCGCAGACCCCTTCGATGCGCCCCGTGCCGACGTGCTGCGCCTGTCTGCCGATGGATTGCGGCGGATTGACTTGCTGCAAACTGAGCTGCCTTGACGAGTACTGCAACCCGAAAATATCGAAACATGAAAGCGCGTCTTCGCACCCACGGCGGCGTTGCAACCCTTGCGAAGGCACACAGCCTTCGCTGCGGTTTGCGCCTTGCCCTGGGCACGAATCCATCACTTTCATTTTGTTCCGCTACTTTTGGGCTGCAGTACTAGGGCAGCGACTGATCGCAGTCACACCCACCCACGCCACATGCTGACCTGGCTGCAAAAGCTTTTTACCCGCACTGGCCTCGCCACGTTTGCCGCCCAACTCGTCACACCAAGGGCCATTCCGGAAACCCTGTGGCAGCAAACGCTGCAGCACTACCCCTTTCTGGCGGCGCTGGCTGGCGCAGACCAGCAACGTCTGCGCCAGCTCAGCAGCGAGTTCCTGGCGCACAAGGAATTCAGCGGTGCGCATGGCCTGGTCGTGACGGACGAGATGGCCATCGCCATTGCCGCGCAGGCCTGTCTGCCGCTGCTGCACCTGGGCCACAAGGGGTTAAAGCTGTACGACGACTTCAAGGGCATCGTGGTGCACCCTGGCGCCATGCTGGCGCGCCGCAAGGTGCTGGACGCCGCTGGCGTGGTGCACCACTACAGCGAGGTGCTGGCAGGCGAAGCCATGGAGCGCGGCCCCGTCACGCTGAGCTGGCAGGACGTGGCCGCCTCGGGCGAGTTGGCCAGCCGTGGCTACAACGTGGTGGTGCACGAGTTCATCCACAAAATCGACATGCGGGGTGGTACGCCCAACGGCTGCCCGCCCCTGCCCTCACGCGCAGCGCATGCGCAGTGGCTGGCCGTCATGCAGCCCGCCTACGAGGCCTTTAAAAACCAGGTTGTGATGGCCGAACGCTTTGGCGCCGAGCCCCCCTGGCTGGACGCCTATGGCGCGACGTCACCGGCCGAGTTTTTTGCCGTCGCGTCTGAGGCCTACTTCGTCAACCGGCCACGCTTTGAGCAAGATTTTGCGGCGCTGGCAGCGCTGTTTGATGCGTTTTTCAGAAACGAGAATGCCTGAAAGTCCCTGAGTACGCGCTTGACCAGCCAAGCACGCAAAGCCGCGCCATTCACGACAAGCGCACAAGCCGGAATCGCTGCATGAACGCTATTATTTTAGTAGCTGCTACAGCACGTGTTTAAAGGGCTGCAGGCCTTTTTGGCTCCTAAAAATCGACTTTTTTGGCGTTTTTTGACTTCTGGAGCCCCAAAACAGCAAAAAGTTGATACAAATATCAATTTTTTGCTGAATCACCAATAGGGCTCAGGCGCGGCCACAGAGCCGTCACGGCCCAAGCGTGACCCGCAACCACGAGCCATCGGCCAGTTGTGCGCAGCCACCCAAGGCTGTCTGCGGCAAGTCGCTAACCTGCATATTTCACGCTACCCCCACTGGATGGTCTGATGGACGTTGATTGGGTGCTGCGCGGGCCTCAAGCGTGCCTT
>JANYCG010000155.1 GCA_025360385.1 Burkholderiales bacterium
AAATTGGCCAGGGTCGCGTTCGAACTCGCCGGCTTTGATCATGCGTTTAACCTCCAGCCAGGTCTGGTTGTGGGATTCCCAGACTTCGGTGGTCAGCGTGCCGCGCACGGCCCGTGCGTTCTCGCGGGCAGCACTCAGGCACGACAGGATGGACGACGGGTTGCTTTCGTCTTTGACCATAAAGTCCATCACGTCGCGGGCATTCACTTCATCGTACAAAGCCGAGTAGGCGGGCAACAGCTCGCTGATGCTCAACAGGCCTTCCCAGCCGACCAGCGCCACGGCTTTGGATTGCGGCAGCAACGTGGTCTGGAAGTTGACATCCAGCATCCGGGCAGTGTTTTCTGCCCGCTCGGTGTAGCGGGACATCCAGAACAAGTGATCAGCGGTGCGAGACAGCATGGGGCGACTCCTTGTGTTCAGTCGAATTGAGCTTGAGACTTGGGCGGCGAAGGCATAGGCGACAACGCCTGTTTCTGGGTCTGCGAATGCACGTCAGACTGCACCTGCCTGGCGTGCATCGCATCGTCCTCCAGGATCCAGGTGTCTTTGGTACCGCCACCCTGCGACGAATTGACCACCAGCGAGCCTTCTTTCAGGGCCACCCGCGTCAGGCCGCCGGGCACCATTTGCACTGTTTTACCACTGAGCACGTAGGGCCGCAGGTCAATGTGCCGTGGGGCGATGCCGCTCTCCACAAAGGTCGGGCAACTCGACAGGCTGAGGGTCGGCTGAGCGATGTAACCCTCGGGGTTGGCCAGCAGCGCCTTGCGGAAATCCTCGATCTCGGCTTGGGTGGACGCCGGCCCCACCAACATGCCGTAACCGCCCGCGCCATGCACCTCTTTGACGACGAGGTCTTTCAAATTGGCCAGGGTGTAGGCCAGGTCGTCTTTGTTGCGGCACATGTAAGTCGGCACATTGTTGAGGATGGGTTTTTCGCCCAGGTAGAACTCAATCATTTTGGGCACATAGGGGTAGATGGACTTGTCGTCCGCAACCCCCGTGCCGACCGCGTTGCAGATGGTCACGTGGCCCACCCGGTAGGCCTCCAGCAAACCGGCGCAGCCCAGGGTGGAGTCAGCCCGGAAGGCCTTGGGGTCAAGAAAATCGTCGTCCACCCGGCGATAAATCACATCGACCCGACGCGGGCCGCGCGTGGTGCGCATGTAAACAAATTTGTCCTTGACAAACAGGTCTTGCCCCTCCACCAGTTCAACCCCCATTTGCTGGGCCAAAAAGGCGTGTTCAAAATAGGCGCTGTTGTACATGCCGGGTGTCAGCACCACAACTGTCGGCTCGGCGGTGGTGGCCGGGCTACTGTCGCGCAGGGTCTCTAGCAACAAGTCGGGGTAACGGGCGACAGGCGCCACCCGGTGGGCACTGAACAGTTCTGGAAAAAGCCGCATCATCATCTTGCGGTTTTCCAGCATGTAACTCACACCGCTGGGCACCCGCAGGTTGTCTTCCAGCACAAAATACTCGCCTTCCCCCTTGGCGTTGGCGGCACGTACGATGTCGATGCCCGAGATTTGCGAATAAATGTCGTTGGGCACTTTGACGCCGCGCATTTCTGGGCGGTATTGCGCATTGCGACTGATCTGCTCGGCCGGCACCAGCCCCGCCTTGATGATTTCCTGGTCGTGGTAAACATCGTAAATAAACCGGTTCAGCGCGGTGACGCGCTGCACCAGCCCGCGCTCCATGCTGACCCATTCATGGGCCGGGATGATGCGGGGAATCAGGTCAAACGGAATCAGGCGTTCGGTGCCCGAGCCATCTTCGTCTTTGGCGCCATAGACAGCAAAGGTGATGCCAACCCGCCGGAAAATCAGCTCGGCTTCTTCCCGGCGTTTGGCCATCATGTCGCCTGGCTGGCGGGCCAGCCATTCGTCGTAAATTTTGTAATGGTCGCGGATCAACTTGCCTTTCGAGAAAAACTCGTAAGGAATGGCTGTGTACATTTCGTCAAATATTTGCATGGCTTCTCATCTCCTGGGCTCAGCTTAGCTTATTCTCTCCTATGCAAGGTTTGGGCCACACTGGATCAACCTTAATTGCCGCGCCAGGCGTGGCCTGATCCTTGCATAGAGTGATGTTGCCACGCCAAGTCGTTACAGCTTCCATTCCTGTCCACCTGCCAAAAGACGCCCTATGCCCATTCACGCCGCGCTGACCCACGTGACCCACTACACGTATGACAAACTGGTCAACCTCGGGCCGCAAATCGTGCGCCTGCGGCCGGCGCCGCATTGCCGCTCCAAAGTCCTGTCTTATTCGCTCAAAATCGAGCCCAAAAGCCATTTTTTGAATTGGCAGCAAGATCCTTTTGCCAATTACCAGGCCCGGCTGGTCTTCCCGGAGAAGACCAAGGAGTTCAAGGTCACCATGGATCTCGTGGTCGAGATGGCGGTGTACAACCCTTTCGATTTTTTCCTTGAGCCCGCAGCAGAAAAATTCCCCTTCAAATACGAGGTGTTGTTGGCGCAGGAGCTGGCCCCTTACCTTGCCACCGACCCGCTGACCAAACGCCTTCAGGCTTGCCTTTCCCGCATCAGCCGCAGAAAACGCCGCAGCATCGACTTTTTGGTGGACGTCAACCAAATGGTGCATCAGGACATCAAGTACCTGATCCGGATGGAACCAGGCGTGCAGCCACCCGATTTGACATTGAAACTGGGCTCTGGCTCCTGCCGGGATTCGGCCTGGCTGCTGGTGCAACTGCTCCGGCACAGCGGCCTGGCTGCCCGGTTTGTGTCGGGCTATCTGATTCAACTCAAGCCGGACGTGAAGTCGCTTCACGGCCCCAGCGGCACCGAGGTCGACTTCACTGACCTGCACGCCTGGTGTGAGGTCTATTTGCCCGGTGCCGGCTGGGTGGGGTTGGACGCGACCTCAGGCCTGCTGGCAGGCGAAGGGCACATCCCGCTGGCTTGTACACCGCAGCCGTCGGGCGCCGCACCCAT
Source organism: Burkholderiales bacterium (assembly GCA_025360385.1). Lineage (GTDB taxonomy): Bacteria > Pseudomonadota > Gammaproteobacteria > Burkholderiales > Burkholderiaceae_C > JANYCG01. The sequence continues at coordinate 2,967 of JANYCG010000155.1, forward strand.
TGAAGGCGGCATGGACAAATGCGAGGTGACCTTCAGCCACCTGATGGAAGTGACCCGCATCCATGAATCGCCCCGTGTCACTAAACCTTATTCCGAAGCGCAGTGGCAGGATGTGATGGCGCTGGGCCACGCCGTCGACAAGGAACTCGCAGCGGGTGACGTTCGTCTGACCATGGGTGGTGAGCCCACTTTTGTGGCGGTGAATGACCGTGACGCACCAGAATGGAACACCGATGCCCTCGGGCCGACCAAACGCGGTTTTGCCACTGAATTGGTGCACAAATTACGCGCTGAATACGGGCAAGGCGGCTTTTTGCACTTTGGCCAGGGCAAGTGGTACCCCGGCGAGCAGTTGCCACGTTGGGCGCTGAATATTTACTGGCGAACTGACGGCCAGCCGGTTTGGGCCAACCCCGCCCTGTTTACCGATGAGAGGGTACCCACCCATTACACCAGCGACGATGCCCTGCGCTTCACGCAAACGCTGGCTGCGCGCCTGGGCTTGACCGATGCGTACATGCAAAGCGCGTATGAAGACACCTGGTACTACCTGTGGCGCGAGCGGCGTCTGCCCGTCAATGTGGATCCATTCAACTCCAAACTCGACGACGAGATGGAACGCGCCCGTTTGCGCCGGGTGTTCGAGCAAAAACTCGATGCCGTGGTCGGGTACATCCTGCCCGTCAAAGCGGGTGAAGGTCCGGCATTGGCAAGCTCGGCATTGGCAGGCCCGGCATTGGCAGGCCCGGTTTGGACCACTGGCCCTTGGTTTTTGCGCGATGAGCGCCTTTACCTCATGCCCGGTGACTCGCCCATGGGGCTGCGGCTGCCGCTGGACTCCCTTCCATGGGTCAGCAAGGCAGACTTCCCGTACCTGGTGGAGCAGGATCCATCCACGTTGCGGGATGCGTTGCCGGCGCAGTCGGCGCTGGCCAGTCGGTATGCGTCTGAGCCTGCGCCCTACCTAACGGTTACGGGACCCCAATCAGAAGCCAGCCGCAAATTTCAGCATGCCGCCAGCGCGGTTCCTAGCCAAACGGCAGCCAACGCCCAAAGCGTAGCCCAGGCCGAGCCAGCAAGTTTTGCGCGGGCACCGGCACGCCATGAGTCCGCCCACTGGATCACCCGCACGGCATTGTGTGTGGAAGTGCGCGACCCGCGCCGCGCCAGTGGCCCCAAGGCCGAAGCAGTGGGTGAAAAGTCAGGTGTCTTGTACATCTTCATGCCGCCACTGGAGAAACTCGAAACCTACCTGGACCTGCTGGCTGCCATTGAAGCAACGGCTGAAAACCTGGGTGTCCAAATTGTGCTCGAAGGGTATCCGCCACCGCGCGACCCGCGCCTCAAACTGCTGCAAGTCACGCCGGATCCAGGCGTGATCGAGGTCAACATCCATCCGGTCAACAACTGGGCCGATCTGGTCAAAAACACTGAATTTTTGTACAACGCCGCCTTCGAGTCCCAACTGTCAGCCGAGAAGTTCATGACCGACGGGCGCCACACAGGCACCGGTGGCGGCAACCATTTTGTGATGGGCGGCGCCACCCCCGCCGACAGCCCGTTTTTGCGCCGCCCCGAGTTGCTGGCCAGCCTGCTGCTGTACTGGCACAACCACCCCAGCCTGAGCTACCTGTTCAGCGGCATGTTTGTCGGCCCGACCAGCCAGGCACCCAGGGTCGATGAGGCCCGCAATGACCAACTTTATGAGCTTGAAATCGCCATCGAGCAAATCTACAAAAACCGCGAACTGTTTGGCCAGAGCATGCCGCCTTGGCTGGTGGACCGCAGCTTGCGCAACATCCTGATTGACGCCACCGGCAACACCCACCGCAGCGAGTTCTCGATTGACAAAATGTATTCGCCCGATTCCGCAACCGGCCGCCTGGGCCTGCTGGAGTTGCGCGCCTTCGAGATGCCGCCGCACCCGCACATGAGCAGCGCCCAGCAACTGCTGCTGCGGGCCCTGGTGGCCCGATTCTGGAAGGCCCCTTACCAAGCGCCGGCCACGCGCTGGGGCACCGAGCTGCATGACCGCTTCATGTTGCCGACCTTCATCAAGTTGGACTTTGACGACGTCATTGACGAGATGTGCACGGCCGGTTACGGCTTTGACCGAAGCTGGTTTGCGCCGCATTACGAATTCCGCTTTCCCGTGGTCGGCTCGGTTCAAGCCGCAGGCATCGAGCTCACCATCCGCAACGCGCTTGAGCCCTGGCACGTGATGGGTGAAGAAGGCGCTCCTGGCGGCACCGCGCGTTATGTAGATTCATCGCTAGAGCGTATTGAAGTCCTGGTGTCGGGCCTCAACGAGAGCCGGTATGTGGTCACCTGCAACGGCCAGGCCCTGGCCATGCAATGCACCGGCACCGTGGGTGAATATGTGGCCGGCATCCGGTACAAGGCCTGGAACCCGCCGTCCAGCCTGCACCCCAGCATTGGCATCCATGCGCCGTTGACTTTTGACATCGTGGACACCTGGATGAAGCGCTCACTGGGCGGTTGCCAGTACCACGTGACGCATCCGGGCGGCCTGAGTTACGAGACGCTGCCGGTCAACTCCTACGAGGCTGAAAGCCGGCGCCTGTCGCGCTTCACCACAACGGGCCACACACCCGGCCTGATGGAAGTGCCGCCTGCCACCATCAACGTGGCTGGCAGCCGGGAGTTTCCGTTCACGCTGGATTTGCGGCGCAGATGATTTCCGCGTGAAAGGACGAACTTTCATGCGATGCAGGTCCCGCGGCGACCCGGTATGAGAGTTGGACGCAAATGGCGGCCGGCCTGTTTTGCAAATTATTTTGAGTGTGCAGGCTGGCATACTCGTGTCCAGTGAAAACCTTGAACGATTCCCTTTCTTTGACGCCAGCCAAGTCGCCCATCACCCTGCAAGACATTGCCTTGGTGTCAACGGCGGCGGCAGGGCATTTTGACGAGCTTCGTGGCGTCAATGCGGTGAGGGAAGCCGACGATGGCGAGGCAGCAGCCGTCGCAAAATCGGCAAGCCTTCCCTTGACGGCGGCATGGGGCCAGTTTTTCGACCATCTGGGCCAGGGGGGTGCCGCTGAGATGGACCTGCGCGCCAACAGCCTTCAGCGCCAACTGCGGGACAACGGTGTCACCTACAACGTCTATGCCGACGAAAACGGCCCGCAACGCCCCTGGTCGCTGGATCTGTTCCCGCTGATCATTGAACCAGACAGCTGGCGGCTGATCGAGGCCGGCATCACCCAGCGCATGCAGGTGCTGGAACGGGTGATGGCCGATGTCTACGGGCCGCAAAAACTGCTGGCCCAAGGGTTGATCCCGCCTGCCCTGGTGCAGGGCCATCCCGGTTACCTGCGGGCCATGCACGATGTCAAACCTGTGGGTGGCAACCACCTGCATTTGGCCGCGTTTGACCTGGCGCGCGGCCCCGACGGCAACTGGTGGGTGGTGGGCCAACGTTGCCAGGCGCCTTCGGGCCTGGGCTACTTGCTTGAAAACCGCTTGGCCATCTCTAGCCAGTTCCCCAAGGCCTTCCAGGACATGCGGGTGCAAAGGCTGGCTGGCACCTACCGGGCGCTGATGGACAGCCTGAAGCAGATGTGCCCGGCGGGTGCGGACTCCCATCTGGCACTTCTCACGCCAGGCCCCTACAACGAGACGTATTTCGAACATGCCTACCTGGCACGTTATTTGGGCCTCACCCTGGTGGAGGGCAGCGACCTGATTGTTCGGGATGAACACGTTTTTCTTAAAACCCTGCGAGGCTTGATGCCGGTGCATGGCCTGCTCAAACGAGTGGACGACCAGTACCTGGACCCGCTGGAGCTCAATGCCGACTCCACGCTGGGCGTGCCGGGTTTGTTGCAGGCCATCCGTGCCGGCAATGTGCTGGTGGCCAATGCCCCCGGCTCCGCCTTTTTGGAGTCACCCGCGCTGCTCGGGTTTATGCCTGCGCTGTCGCGCCACCTGCTGAACGAAGAGCTTAAATTGCCGGCCCTGCCTACCTGGTGGTGTGGCGAGCGCTCGGCAATGGAAGATGCCTTGCCGCATTTGGGCCACTGCGCGATCAAGCCCACTTACCCTGATTCCCCAGTGCACAGCAGTTTCAACGCTGTGTTGGGGCATTTGCTGTCAACGCGGGAGCTCGACGAGTGGGCCGGGCGCATTGTGCGGCACAGTGAAGACCACACCGTGCAGGAATACTTGCCCTTGTCGCAGCTTCCAACCTGGCAAAAATCCGAGGCCCAGGCCGATTCAATTCTGGCCGAAGACGGCCAAGTGGTGCCCCGGTCGGCCATGTTGCGAGTATTCGCCGTATCGGATGGACTGCAATCCTGGCGCGTGTTACCGGGCGGCCTGGCCAGGGTGGCAGGTTCCAGCGCCGACATTGCCTCCATGCAACACGGCGGCAGCAGCGCGGACGTGTGGGCCCTAACCCGGGGCGAAGTCGACAAAACCACGCTCTTGCAACCCCATCTCACACCCGCCTCGCTGGCACAGCGCAAGCGCGTGGTCACCAGCCGCGCGGCTGAAAACCTGTACTGGCTGGGCCGCTACACCGAGCGATGCGAAAACGCCATCCGCCTGGCCCGCCTGACGCTGGAAAACCTCAATGGCGAAGAGCAATCGTCTCAACCCCTGCTGGCGTGGCTCAGCAAAATGGCAGTCCTCAACACCCTGGTGCTGCCCACCGTGCCCTCCGCAATCCAGGCACGCCGGGTCTTTGAACGCTCTCTGATTTCCAGCCTGGGCAGCACCGCCGGCGCCACCAGCGTCGGGTTTTACTTGCGCTCGCTCAAAATGGCCGCGTCGGCAGTGCGTGAGCGTTTGTCACAAGAGTTGTGGCGCGTGGTGGTACGCGCCGAAGAAGAACTGTTCACCGGCTGCGCAACGCTTGCCAAAGACGGCGACTATGCGTCGCTGGAGGCATTGCGGCTCCTTAAAAACGCCAGTGTCCACATGGCCGCCATCACGGGCGGTCAAACCGACCGCATGACTCGGGACGATGGCTGGCGCCTGATGAGCATTGGCCGCCACATCGAGCGGCTGGACTTTCTGGCCACCGCCCTGACCTGCGCGTTCGAGACGGGTTCGGTGCACACGGTTGGCGGTTTCGAAGCCCTGATTGCCCTGTTTGACAGCACCATCACATTCCATGGCCAGTATCAGCAAAGCCGTGATGTCACCGCCTTGCTGGACCTGCTGGTGCTGGACCGCGACAACCCCCGCTCATTGGCCTGGGTGGCTCACACCTTGCGTGGGCGTTTGGCCAAATTGGCGGGCAGCCTGCCTGATGAACTCTGTACCCTGTCGCGGCGCGTTCCAGACCCGGCGGCCTGGCACCTGACTGACCTGTGCGAGGTTTTTCCTCACCCCTCGCCCGCCGCCCGTGAACAGGCGGGTGGCCCGGGTTATTTTTTTGCTCTGAATGAAGTGCTATTGCAATGCGCGGCGGCGGCCTTTGGCGTGTCTGAAGAGATCAGCACCACCTACTTCACCCATTCCGGCCAAACCAACCACAGCGTGGGGACGTGATGGAGTTGCAGGTCATCCACGAGACCCTATACGACTACGCCCCAGCGGTCGAAATTGCCCAACACGTGGCCTACCTGCAGCCCTTGCGCATGCGACAGCAGCAGCTATTGGGCCACACGCTGCAAATCACACCCACACCCACGCAGATCAGGCAGTCCTTCGACATTTACGGCAATGCCCGCTGTTTTTTCTCACTTCAATTTCCACACACCCAGCTCAAAGTCCGCGCCCACAGCGTGTTGGCCACCCAGGTCGAGGCAATGCCCGCCAGCAACATCACCTGGGAGCAGACCCGTGAGCTTTTCAAGTACCAGGCGGGCCAGCGTTTTGACGATGCGACCGAGTTTGTGTTTGCCTCGCAGTTTTGCCCCAAACACATGGACTTTGCCGCCTACGCCCGACCCAGCTTTTTGCCCGGCGCGGGTGTGCTGGCGGCGACGCAGGATTTGATGCGGCGCATTCACGCTGATTTTGACTACGAGAGCGAAAGCACCCAAATCAACACGCCGGCGCTGGAGGCCCTGGCCCAGCGCAAAGGCGTCTGTCAGGATTTTGCCCACATCATGATTGCCTGCCTGCGCACCTTGGGGCTGCCGGCCCGGTATGTCAGCGGCTATTTGCTGACCGTGGCTGCGCCGGGCACCGTCAAGCTCACCGGCAGTGATGCCTCACACGCCTGGGTGTCGGTGTATGTGCCCGATTTGCCCGCCCATGCCCGCTGGTGCGACCTGGACCCCACCAACAACCGCGACGGCTGGCATTCTCCCGGCGAAGACTACGTGACACTGGCCATTGGCCGCGACTTCTCTGATGTGTCGCCCATCCGGGGCGTCATCCACGGCGGTGCCAGCCACACGCTGAAGGTTGGGGTCACCGTGGAACCCGTGATGAAGGTTCGGCAGACTCAAACCCAGTCGCAGTCTCAAACCAGCAACGGGTTGGTCGGCACGCAACAGCAGTCCCAGTCGCAGGGCGACAGCGCAGGCTGAATTTCTTGCTCGATTGATCCGGCCTGACGAAATCTCAAGCTTCGTTCGGGTTGAGCCTGTCGAAACCCTTCGACCCTCGGATCCCTAGACCCTGAGACAAGCCCAGCACAGGCCAAGCTTAGGGCGAACAGCTCATACCTCACCCTGTCACATCCATCGTGCGCCTTGACACCTTTACGCCCCAAAAAGCAATTGAGCTGGCTTGCGTCCGTTGGCTCGCAATCTCTCAATGTGTCTGATTGTGCGAGGCACGCCCATAACGACATCACAAAAACGGAGCCCCACAACTCTTTGACGTGTGCTTATTGACATTTCAGGCTATATTCCCTTGAAGTAATGGTCTGTTTGAGCGGCATCCGTGGCAGATTTTTCAAACACTAAAATTTGTAATGGCGTCAAGCTTTGACGTTCAAATTCAAGGATCGGCACCGTGGCAATTTCCCAGATGGCTCTCATTCAATCCCTTGGAGAGGCCATGGCGTGGTTTGAGCGCGAGGTCGCATGGGGAGTCCCCGCCACCGAATTAGGCCATCTGTGCGGACGCATCGGAGAACTATTCGTTGCCGTCCTCACCAACGGGCGGATGGCGACCGAGGTCCACCAAAAGGGCTACGACGTCGTTAGCTCTGCCAACGAGCGCATATCGGTAAAGACCACCGCCATCGTGGGCCCGGCCGGCCGCGTGACGTTCAACGCCAAGACGCTAAGCGTGGTAGATCGCATCATCATTCTGCGAGTCAACACTGAAGAGCGAGAAATCGAAACCTTGCTGGATGCGTCTATCGCCAAGGCCATGGAGTTGATGGGGCCTGAGGTGGGAGGGAAGAGAACCATTCCGTTGAGCAAATTCGTCATTAAGCCTTCCAAGCTTGGAACCGTCAAGACGGTTTCAGAGGTTCGCCATGCCGGCTACACGGTCCGCGAGCTGGAAAACGGAAGCATCGAAGCGGAGGTGAATGGGAAGTCCGTGATCCCAGTGAAGCCGGTCCTTAGGGAGCTGGCCACCAAACTCAACATCGGCTTGCTCAACGGCAGCGGTAACCCGCACAACACCCGGCAGCTTGGCGGGTTGATCATAAAGAGCCTTCAAGAATTGCAAACTGCCGCATGAGCTCTTGCCAATTGAGTTGGATTTGAAATCCCACGTTGCAAAGCGACCCTGGTTGATTGCCAATTCCTTGCTATTGCGCGGGCCACAAATTTGGAGCATCCTCGACGGGTGCCAGCCTCAGTCATGTACAAGAACAGGAGCCGCTTATGCCAACCCCAGTTTTGACCCGCCGTCGGGTCGCCAGCCTCGTGCTTGCGGGCATCACCCTGTTCAGCGCATTTGCCAGCGTCAGCGCGGCGACTGCGCCGCCGATCGAAGCCCAGGCCCTGATCGACGCCTTGACCCAGGCCAACCAAGCTGTGGTGGGCCTGCGGATGAACGTGGCCGACGGTGCCCGCTCTGCTGAAACCCTGGGCAAGCAACGCAGCGGTTCCGGCGTGGTGATTGGCCCGGATGGCCTGATCCTGACCATTGGCTACCTGATGATGGAGGCGCAAAACATCCAGATCGTCACGCACGACAACCAGACCCTGCCGGCGCAGGCCGTGGCCTACGACCTGGCCACCGGTTTTGGCCTGGTCAAACCCCTGCTGCCCCTGCGCGGCGTGAAGCCAGTGGCGCTGGGCAGCCTCAAAGACCTTGACCGTGGCGAGTCCCTGATGGCCGCCACCGGCGCGCAGGCCGACGGCAGCGACGCTGACGTGGCCATGACCCAGATGGTGAGCCAACGCGCCTTCTCTGGGTATTGGGAATACCACATTGATGCGGCTGTGTTCACCAGCCCGCCCATCGGCAACCATTCAGGCGCCGCGCTGTTCAACCAGCGCGCCGAGCTGATCGGCATTGGCAGCCTGTACGTGGGGGATGCCATGGGTGGCAACCGCCGCTTGCCCGGCAACATGTTTGTCCCGGTCGATTTGCTCAAGCCCATCTTGGCCGAGATGCAAAAAACCGGGAGCACCAAAACCAGCCGTCGCCCCTGGATTGGACTCACCTCTGCCGAGCAGGGCGGGCGGGTGCAAATTGTGCGGGTCAACAAAGAAAGTCCCGCCCAAGTCGCCGGCCTGGAGCCCGGTGATTTTGTACTGGCCGTCGACGGCGCGAAGGTCGCCACGCTGGAAGCTTTTTACAAAAAGCTGTGGGAACATGCGCAGCCCGATGACGAAATCTCACTCACCGTGCTGCAAGGTGCCGATATTAAAACCATCAGGCTCAAAGGCGTGGACCGCATGAGCACCATGCGCCGCCCGGACGGAATTTGAGAGAACAAAGTGGCGATTATCCCTATGAATGCTGGATAGATAGCTATTAATTAGATAACAATCCTTGAGCCACTGTGGGGTACAGCAAGCGCAAGCCAAGCTCACGTTTCATGCGGGTGTTGTCCATGCGTCGCGATTCGCCCATGAAGCTCAGCAGCACAAGCGGCAGTGCGTCTTGTGCAGTGCTGCGCGGCACACGTGGCGGGCGTGGCAGGCCAAACAAATCAGCGGCCAGGTCAAAATAATCGCCCATCTTCAAACAGGTGTCGTCATTGATGTTGTAGACGCGTTGCGGCTGCCCTGCCCACAGGGCGCGCAGGCAGGCACGGGCCAGATCGTCGGCGTGGATATGGTTGGTGAACACATCGTCTTGCGCTTGCAAGACCGGCGTGCCTTTGAGCAAGCGCGTGCGCGGCGTGCCGCCTTCACGGTCGGGCGCGTAGATGCCAGGGATGCGCAGGATGCTGGCGCGCAGGCCCGTCGCGCGGCTCAGGTGGCGCACCTGGCGTTCCGCATCAACTCGCCGGATTGCCCTTACAGAATGGGCTTTAGCCGCTCTAATTTCTGAAGCAAGTTCCCCCCGGCAATCGCCATACACACCGCTGGTGGAACCATACACATAGGCCTTGGGCAGCGCGCGCAAACGCAAAGCGGCATTCAGCGCCTGGGTGCGCGGGTCGCGGTAGCCCTCCCCCGGCGGCGGGGCCAGGTGGACGACGCGGGTGGCTAGCCCTGCCAGGCGGCGCAGGCTGGCGGCATCGTCCAGATTCCCCAACAGCGGCGTGATGCCCCGTTGCCGCAGCAAGGGCACTCGGCTGGGGGACGAGGTCAAGGCAAACACCGCCAGCCGCGACCGTGTGCGCACCACCTCGCCAGACCCAGCCTCCCCGTCTTGCCCGTGCAGATCGCGCGCCACACGCAGGCCCACGTCGCCGCAACCGACGATCAGCAGGCGTTCACGCCGGAAACGGGCAGGCAGCGCGCCAAGGGGGGATTGGTTTGAAGGCAAAATCGGGGGTTAAAAAGATGACTTGACCATTTTCGCCTGAAAGACACCCCATAAGATGACCAGCACCCCCGGCCAGACCGCCAACCCCAGCGTTGCCAGTGCAACTTCCCCTGCATCCGATGCAGCGGGTGCCAGCGCCGCAGGTTTTCAAGTCAGCGTTTTGCCCAGTGGCCGCGCCTTCAGCGTGGCCGCTGGCGAGGCCATGTTGTCGGCCGGCATCCGCCAGGGCATTGGCCTGCCCTACGGCTGCAAAGACGGAGCCTGCGGCTCTTGCAAATGCAAAAAAATCAGCGGCACCGTCATTCACGGCCCGCACCAGCAAAAAGCCTTGAGCGACGACGAAGAAGCCAATGGTTTTGTGCTGACTTGCTGCGGTTTCCCGCACAGCGATGTGGTGCTGGAGTCGCGCCAGGTGACTGAAGCCGGGGCTTTTCCGGTGCGCAAAATGCCGTCCCGCGTGATGTTGATCGAGAAAAAATCCCACGACGTGATGCTGCTGCGTCTGCAATTGCCGGCCAACGACAGTTTCGTCTACCACGCTGGCCAGTTCATCGAGTTCATCCTGCGCGACGGCGCGCGGCGCAACTATTCAATGGCCACGGCACCGACCACGTTTGTCAACGAGGACGGCGCGCCGGCCAACCTGATCGAACTGCACATCCGCCACCTGCCCGGCGGCAAGTTCACCGACCACGTGTTTGGCGTGATGAAAGAAAAAGAAATTTTGCGTCTGGAAGGCCCCTTTGGTAGCTTCTTCCTGCGTGAAGACTCAGACAAACCCATCATTCTGCTGGCCTCTGGCACCGGCTTTGCGCCGATCAAGGCGGTGATTGAAGGCATGCAGCACAAAGGCATCACCAGGCCCGCCACGTTGTACTGGGGTGGCCGCCGCCCCAGTGACCTTTACCTGGATGACTGGGTCAAAACCAAATTGGACGAGATGCCCAATTTGCGTTACGTGCCGGTGATTTCTGACGCGCTGCCTGAAGATGCCTGGACCGGCCGCACCGGTTTTGTCCACGCAGCCGTCGCGCAAGACCATCCAGATTTGTCCGGCCACCAGGTTTATGCCTGTGGCGCACCCATCGTGGTGGACTCCGCTAAAAAGGCCTACATCAGCCAGTGCAAGCTCAGTGAAGATGATTTCTTTGCAGACTCGTTCATCACCGAAGCCGACAAACAGAAAAAAACATCATGACCATCAACTTAACAAGACGCCTTGCCAGTTTTAATTTTGCTGCATTTATAGTAGCTGTTTACGCAGTAAGCACAGGGTCTGGCGACGCATTTGCCCAATCAAACCCGGTTTTTCCGTCCAAGCCCGTCCGCTGGATCGTGGTGGCACCAGCGGGCTCGTCGCTGGACGTGATTGCCCGCAGCATGCAAGACAAACTCAAAGACAGCCTGGGCCAGCCCGTCATTATTGAAAACCGCCCGCAGGCCGGCGGCACCCTGGGCGCGGGGGAGGTTTCCAAGAGCGCCCCGGACGGCCACACCTGGCTCCTGGGTTTCAACGGCCCGGTGGCGTTTGCGCCGTTTTTGTACAGCAAACTCAGCTACGACCCGCTGAAAGACTTGGCCCCGGTCATCATCACCACCTCGCAGCCCAACCTGATCGCGGTCAACGCCAACTTGCCCGCGAACAACATCAAGGAACTGGTCGAGTTGATTCGGGCCAACCCCGGCAAGTACAACTACGCCTCGGTCGGTAATGGCTCCTCGTCGCACTTGACGATGGAATACTTCAAGGCGCTGACCAGCACCTTTGCCGTGCACATCCCCTTCAACGGCGGCCCACCGGCAGCCCTGTCGATTGTGAGCGGCGACACGCAGATTCTGGCCACCGTGCCCACCGTCATCATTCCGCAGGTCAAGGCCGGCCGCATGAAGGCGCTGGCGGTCACTGGCAAAACCCGCTACGACCTGGCCCCCGAGTTGCCCACCGTCGCCGCGAGCGGCATCAAGGAATTGTCCAATTTTGAAGCCCTGGCCTGGAACGGCATTTTGGTGGCAGCCGGCACGCCGCGCCCGATTGTCGAGCGCATCAACGCCGCCGTGAACGCCGCGATGAAGGACCCCAGCGTACAGGCCCGCATGAAGACCGCCGGGCTGGACATGGTGGGCGGCAGCCCGGAAGATTTTGCAAAACTGATCGCCGATGACCACGCCAAATGGGGGCCAATCATCAAGCGAAGCGGTGCCAAACTGGATTGACTGCTGCTGGGAATTCCAAGAAAAACACCACCGTGAAAGCCCCAAACCTGATGCCATCAACCCCTGTGCGCCGACTTGCATTCCCCGTGAGCCAGATTCTCAATACTATTAAAATAATAGCTATATGTGTCCTGTTTACGGGAACTTCTGGCACTTTTCCACAGCAAATCCCGGGCACAAGGCCAATTCGGCTGATAGTGCCTTACGCTGCTGGCGGCCCGATCGACGTGACGGCCCGCGTGCTGGCAGAACGTGTCAAGGAGTCATTGGGCACCGTCATCATTGACAACAAACCCGGGGCCGGCGGCAACATCGGAGCCGATGCTGTCGCCAAGGCTAGCCCCGACGGTTTGACCCTAGGCATTGCCGCCACCGCCACCCACGCTGTCAACCCCTGGCTGTACAGCAAAATGCCGTTCGACGCGGCCAAAGACTTCACGCCGATCACCCAAATGCTGCGCGTGCCCAATGTGCTGGTGATGAACGCCGACACGGCGGGCCGCTTGAAAATCTCCACGGTGAAAGACTTGATCGCCTATGCCAAAGCCAACCCGGGCAAGCTCAATTTTGCCAGTGGCGGCAATGGCAGCGCGGGCCACCTGGCGGGTGAAATGTTCAAGGCCCAAGCCGGCATCTTTGCGGTGCACATCCCCTACAACGGCGGCAACCCAGCGCAGATGGCGCTGCAAGGCGGCCAGGTGGACTTCAACTTTGACAACCTTGCCACTGCCGCGCCCGGCATCAAGTCCGGCAAGCTCAAGGCCCTGGCCGTGACCACGCTGCAACGCTCCCCCGCCCTGCCCGACGTGCCGCCAGTGGCCGACACCCTGGCCGGGTTTGCCATCGACACGTGGTGGGGCCTGGTCGCGCCTGCGAACACGCCGCCCGAGGTGCTGGCGCGGCTCAATCAGGCCTTTGTGGCGGCTTTGCACTCGCCTGAAACCAAAACCCGTTTTGCCAATTTGCTAGCGGAGCCCGTGGGCAATTCAGCGGAAGAATTTGCGGCCTTCATGAA
>JANYCG010000156.1 GCA_025360385.1 Burkholderiales bacterium
CACACTGTGCCCGGTGCTGATCGTGGTGGCCTCACCGCGCTGGCATTCGGCCACAGTCTGGACGTTCATCGGCGTGGCAATTTGGGCCATCGGTTTTGCCATCGAAATCTTGGCCGATTCGCAAAAGCGCCAATTCCGGGCGGACGCGAAAAACGCGGGCCGATTCATCCAGACCGGGCTATGGGCCAAATCGCGCCACCCCAATTACCTGGGCGAAATTCTGCTCTGGGTGGGCGTCTTTGTCATTTGCGCACCCCAGTTGCAGGGTTGGCAGTGGGTGGGTTTGGTGTCGCCGCTGTTTGTCAGTTTGTTGCTCACTCGGGTCAGCGGCATCCCGCTGCTGGAAGCCAGCGCCAACGCGCGTTGGGGGCAAGATGCGGCTTACCAGGCGTACAAAGCCGAAACACCGGTGTTGTGGCCTTGGGGGCAGGCGGGTTGATGCAATCCACGCCCGTCGACGACCGGCACAGCGGGGCGTTGCAAGACTTACCGCATCAACGGTCTACAAAGGTTGCGCCGACAGGATGGCACCTGTAGCAGGACAAGCGCTCACTCCACCGTCACACTCTTGGCCAGATTGCGCGGCTTGTCCACATCCGTGCCGCGTGCGCAGGCGGTGTGGTAGGCCAGCAATTGCAAGGGCACCACGTGCAGCAGCGGTGACAGCTCGCCGTAATGCTCGGGCATGCGGATCACGTGTATACCTTCGTCGCTTTCAATTTTGCTGCCTGCATCGGCCAGCACATACAACACGCCGCCTCGCGCGCGCACCTCGTGCAGATTGCTTTTGAGTTTTTCCAGCAAGGCGTCGTTGGGCGCGACGGTCACCACAGGCATTTCGCTCGTCACCAGGGCCAGCGGGCCGTGTTTCAATTCACCCGCCGGGTAGGCTTCGGCGTGGATGTAGCTGATTTCTTTCAATTTCAAAGCGCCCTCTAGCGCAATCGGGTAGTGCAGGCCACGGCCCAAAAACAGCGCGTTCTCCATCTTCGCAAAATCTTCCGCCCAGGCGATGATTTGCGGCTCCAGCGCCAGCACGGCCGACAAGGCGGCGGGCAGGTGCCGCATGGCCTTGAGGTGGCGGGATTCCTCAGCCGCGCTCAAGTGGCCGCGCGTTTTGGCCAGCGTCAGCGTCAGCAAAAACAGGCCGGCCAGTTGGGCCGTGAAGGCCTTGGTTGATGCCACGCCGATCTCGATGCCGGCGCGGGTGATGTAACTGAGCCTGCATTCACGCACCATGGCGCTGGTGGCCACATTGCAGACGGTCAGCGTGTTCGCCATGCCCAGGCCCTGGGCGTGGCGCAGGGCGGCCAATGTGTCGGCAGTTTCACCAGATTGTGTGATCGTGACCACCAGGGTTTTGGGGTTGGGCACCGAGTCACGGTAGCGGTATTCGCTGGCCACTTCAACCTGGGTCGGTATTTTGGCAATGCTCTCCAGCCAGTATTTGGCCGTGCAGCCGCTGTAATAACTGGTGCCACACGCCAAAATCAGCACCGAGTCGATATTTTTGAACATGGTGTCCGCATTTTCACCCGGCACGGCGTTGAACAAATCGGGCACGATGGCCTGCACGCCTTCCAGCGTGTCGCCAATGGCGCGGGGCTGCTCAAAAATCTCTTTTTGCATGTAATGACGGTAAGGTCCCAGCTCTGCCGCGCCGCTGTGCGCCAACACGGTTTTGACGGGTCGGGCGCTGGGTGCCACGGCTTTGTGGGCTTTGTCCACCAGCCAGTACTTGCCCAACTGCACGTCCACGACGTCGCCCTCGTCGAGGTAGACGATTTGGTCGGTCACACCCGCCAGAGCCATGGCATCAGACGCCAAAAAATGCTCTTTGCCGTCTTTGCCCACGCCCAGAATCAACGGCGAGCCGGCGCGTGCGCCAATCAGCCGGTGCGGCTCATCCTCGCAGAAAACCGCAATCGCATAGGCCCCGTGCAACTGCCGGACGGCAGTTTTGACGGCCTCAAAAATATCGCCGTCGTAAATGCTGTCGACCAGGTGGGCGATGACTTCGGTGTCCGTCTGGCTCTGAAACACATAAGCCTTGGCCTTGAGCATGGCCCGCAATTCGTCGTGGTTTTCGATGATGCCGTTGTGCACCAGAGCCACGCGGCCCGAGCGGCTTTCAGCGTCGGCACCGGGGCCATGGCTGAAGTGCGGGTGCGCGTTGTGCACCGCTGGCACCCCGTGTGTGGCCCAGCGCGTGTGTGCAATGCCCAAGGTGCCCGTGAGGTGGGTGGTTTCGACCTGGGTCATTAGCTCGGCCACGCGGGAGGTGCTGCGGGCGCGTTTCAGGCCGTCGGCGTACACCGCCACACCGCAGGAATCATAGCCACGGTATTCAAGCCGCTGCAAGCCCTGCACCAAAATTGGAACGATGTTGCGGGTAGAAACTGAACCAACAATGCCACACATAGACACGCTCCAAAATTAAGATGCGCTTGATGTTATGGTGCTTGTGAAAAATATGTGAACAATATTGGAATATATTCGGAAGTAAATTTCATAATTATTTAAGTATTTTAAAAATTGCATAATAATTTCAAAAATTTTGTAGATGTGAAATTAAAAATTTTAACTTTGAGGCCGAATAAATGGAACTCGATAAAACCGATCTGCTGATCCTGGACCAGTTGCAAACCGACGCCACCGTGAGCAATCAGGCCTTGGCGGCGCGCGTGTTCACGTCGCCGCCGACTTGTCTGCGCCGGGTCAAGGCGCTGCGAGACGCCGGTTTGATCGAGCGGCAAATCGCGATTTTGAACACAGACCAATTGACGCCCAGGCTGGGCCATGGCCTCACGGCGCTGGTTGAAATCACGCTGGATCGGCAAGACGCGCAAAGCCTGGAAGCGTTTGAACTGAAGGTGTCCGCTCACAACGCCGTCCAGCAGTGTTACCGGGTGTCGCCTGGGCCTGACTTTGTTCTGGTGGTGTTTGCCTTGGACATGCCAGCCTATTTGGCGCTGTCAGAAAGCCTGTTCACCCAGGACGCCAATGTGCGCAACGTAAAGACTTTTTTCAGCCTCAAACGCAGCAAATTCGAGCCCAAAATTCCGCTGTTTAGAGGAAAATAGAACGTGTTTTTTATAAAAAATTAATTAACTATGTATTTAATTGATTTAAGATGAATATGTTCCATATAAATCTATATAGTTAGATATATTTATTGTAGCAATTGTGAATAAAAAATAGACAAAAATTAAATTTAAATCGTCAATAAACTAAATTATAAAGACAAAATTTCAAGGTGAGCCCAAGTGCGCGGCAATCGAAAGAGCACAGCAACCCTAGGGCACCGCAACCCTAGGGCGCGGCACTCACTGCTTCACAAACCCAATCTGCTTGATCATCGCGCCCCATTTGTCGTAGGCGCTGCGGATGTCGGCGGCCAGCTCGGCGGGGGTGCCGGGGCTGGTTTCGTAAGCACCGCGGGAGATCATCTCCTTGACCTGCGGGGCGTTGAGCGCCTGCGTCAGCAGGGCGTTGACCTTGGCCACCACATCCGGCGCCATGCCGGACGGCCCGACGATGGCAATCCAGCTCGTGAGGTCGATGCCGGGCACACCGCCCTCGGAAATCGTTGGCACGTCGGGCAGGTAGACGCTGCGTTGCGGCGAGGCGACGCCCATCAGGCGGATCTTGCCGGTTTTGCTGTTGCTGATGGCCGTCGGTGCTGCGTCAAAATAGGCTTGCACGCGGCCTTCAAGCAGGTCGCGCGCCGCGTCGGCAGTGCCCTTGTAAGGCACATGCACGGTCTCGATGCCAGCCGCCTTGCTGAAGGCCTCGGCGTAGACGTGGCTGGAGGTGCCGGTGCCGAAGCTGGCAAAGTTGAGTTTGCCGGGGTTGGCCTTTGCCCAGGCCACCAGTTCCCTCACCGTGGTCGCCGGCACCGACACATGCAGGGTCAGCACCAGCGGACCGCGCGAGGCCATGGTGATGGGCGTGAAGTCCTTGAACGGGTCGTAGGGCACGGCGTTCAGGGTATGCGGGTTC
>JANYCG010000160.1 GCA_025360385.1 Burkholderiales bacterium
GACAGCGGGCGTGTAGACACCATTTCGAGCGGCATTGCTGGCCAGAGTAATCGTGAAACTGCCCGCAGCAACTGCCGCAGGTTTGCCCAAGTCTGTCACCACATTGGCCAGGGTCTTGCCACCCGCCTTCAGCTTGGCCTGTATGTCGTCCAGCACCTTGTCAAACGCGTCACCTGCGACCGCGCCATTTTTGGGTACAAACTTGGCCCCCACCGGGTCGTCCGGCAAGTTGGCGGTGTCGACGCCCAATGTGTTCTTCAAATAATCTTTGACGGCTTTGGCCGCAGCCGTGACTTGGGCTGCGGTGATGGCTTTGGCCTTGGTGGCATCAAACGCATCAAACGCAGCCAGAGCCGTGCCGCCGGTGAGATTGGCCACCAGCAATTCGGTGACCGGCGTGATGTTGGCCGTGCCTTTGGCGCTGATGAAGGTGTGCAGTTTTTGCGCTGCGCCGGTGGCGTCTTTGTAGTCCACACGGCCCACGCAAGGCAGGGTGACACCGCTGATGTCAATGGTGAAGCTGCCGTCTGTGCCGGTGGTGGCCGCCGTGGTGGTGCCCGAGACGCATTTGAGCGTGACACTGCCCGCTGCAATCGCCGCGCCCGTAGCGGCTGTGCCGCTGACAGTGGACGCTGATGCAGCAGCGCCGCCGCCACTGACGCTGCCGCCGCCGCAAGCCGTCAAGGCCAGCGCGCTGGCAGCCAGCAGATATTGCAACCGAAATTGAAATGCCATGGTCAAACTCCCAAAGTGTTAACTGGAGAGTATGTACGCAAAATTGCCTGAGGGCACCCCTTGTTCAGGGGGTGTGCCCATGGAAGGCTCCTGGGTCGCTCTCAAAAAAGTAAAACCGGCCAAGAACGCGGCAGGCCTGGGATGTCAAGGTGTCGCCAGACCCGTTTGCAACACCCGCCGCAAGGCCACGCCCGTGTGGGTGTGCGCTGCCTCCACGCCTTCGGGGGGTGCTGCTGCAACCACGCGCCCACCGGCATCACCGCCATCCGGGCCTAGGTCAAGCACCCAATCGGCTTCGGCGATCACGTCCAGGTCGTGCTCGATGACGATCACGCTGTGGCCACCATCGACCAGCCGGTGCAGCACTTTGATGAGTTTTTCAACATCCGCCATGTGCAGTCCAACCGTGGGTTCGTCCAGCACGTACAGGGTGTGCGGAGGTTTTTGGCCGCGCCGTGTGATGTCGTCACGCACTTTGCTTAATTCGGTGACGAGTTTGATGCGTTGCGCTTCCCCGTCACTCTAAGTGGGCGAGGGTTGGCCCAGCGTCAAATAGCCCAGACCGACGTCTTGCAGTAGTTTGACCGGGTGGCCAATGTTGGGCATGGCGGCGAAGAATTCGACGGCTTCGTCCACCTCCATTTGCAATACGTCGCCAATGTTTTTGCCACGCCAGGTCACGGCCAGTGTCTCAGGGTTAAAGCGGGCACCGCGACAGGTTTCACACAAAACCTTCACGTCGGGCAAAAAACTCATGGCGATGGTGCGGATGCCCTGGCCTTCGCAGCCGGGGCAACGCCCTTCACCCGTGTTAAAGCTGAAGCGGTTGGGCGCATAACCCCTGGCTTTGGCCTCCAGCGTGTCGGCAAACAGTCTGCGGATGATGTCCCAAAAACCGATGTAGGTGGCGGGGCAACTGCGCGGGGTTTTGCCGATGGGGGTTTGGTCAACTTCGAGCACCCGGTCAACCGTCTCAAAACCCGTCACGCCGTCACAACCGACCCAGCTTATTTTTTCACCGGCTGCAAGGGCATCCCGTCCGGCCTTGGTGCTGCGCTTTTGCACGGCGGTTTGCACGTTGGCCAGCAACACGTCCCGGGCCAGGGTGGATTTTCCTGATCCGCTGACACCCGTGATGGCGACCAGGCGTTGCAAGGGAATTTGGGCGGTGACAGATTTGAGATTGTGCAGGGTGGCAGATTGGACCGAGAGCCAGTTGTGAGTGACGGGGTTTGATGCAGTTTCGACGGGTGCCGCGAAATTGGCGTGAGAGCCCAAATTCACGGCCGCTGGCCCGGTGACAATGCGCCGGGGCTGAACCGGGTGTTGCATGGCGTGCAGCAGGTAGCGGCCCGTTTGGGAGTCTTTGGCGCGCTGGAGGTCTTTGACGCTGCCCTGGGCCACCAGGCGACCCCCGCGTTTGCCGGCGCTGGGACCAATGTCGATGATGTGGTCGGCGTGGCGGATGGTGTCTTCATCGTGCTCCACCACCACCAGGGTGTTGCCCTTGTTGCTCAGGCTTTGCAGGGCTTGGAGCAGAACTTTGTTGTCCCGCGCATGCAGGCCAATGGTGGGCTCGTCCAGCACATAACAAACGCCTTGCAGATTGCTGCCCAATTGCGCGGCCAGGCGGATGCGCTGGGCTTCTCCGCCGCTTAATGTGGGTGCGCCCCGATCCAGCGTGAGGTAGCCCAGGCCCACCTCTTCCAGAAACAGCAGGCGGCTTTTGATCTCGGGGACCAGGTCACGGGCGATGACGGCTTCGCGCGGGCTCATGCCGCCCGCCGCCTGCAATGCTTCAACCCATTTGCGGATGTCCGTCACGCTCAAGCGGGCAATGTCGGTGATGCCAACCTGGGCAAACTTGACGGCTCGTGCGACGGAATTCAAGCGCCTTCCATTGCAGCCGGGGCAGGTGGCATCGACCAGGTCTTCGATATCGGCTTCGGCAAAGGTTTGCTCGCGACCCTTGTTGTCGTCGTCTCGCACCGAATCGTCAAACACCTTGCGCTGCTCTTTGCTGAGCTTGACCCCGGTGCCCACGCAATCCGGGCACCAGCCGTGTTTGCTGTTGTAACTGAACAGGCGCGGGTCCAGCTCGGCATAACTGACGCTGCACACCGGACAGGCCCGTTGGGTTGAAAAAGCGTCGAGCTTGCCAATGCCATCCGTAGGCATGCCGGCCTGCATGGTGCCGAGCAGTGCGCCCAGACCACTCAGCACATGCACCACACCTTTGCCATGGGTCAGCGCCTGCGCCAATGCGTCGCGCAGTTGCGGCTCTTTTTCAGGCAACACATCCAGGCTGGCCACGGGCAGTTCGATGGTGTGCTCTTTGAAACGGTCTATCCGGGGAAAGGCAGTGGTCGGCAAGAAATTGCCATCGACACGCAAGTGCGTGAAGCCGCGCGGGCGCGCCCAGTCGGCCAGTTCGGTGTAGACGCCTTTGCGGTTCATCACCAATGGGCTGAGCAAGCCAATGTGCTGGCCCCTGAAGTTTTTGAGCAACTGCGCGGCGATGCTGTCAGGCGTTTGCGGCGCAACGGGCGTGCCGTCGTGGATGCAATGCTGGGTGCCCAGCTTGACGTACAACAAGCGCAGGAAGTGCCACACCTCGGTGGTGGTGCCGACCGTTGATTTTCGGCCGCCCCGGGAGAGGCGCTGCTCGATGGCGACGGTTGGCGGGATGCCATACACCGCATCGACCTCGGGCCGACCCGCGGGCTGCACGATGCTGCGGGCATAGGCATTGAGGGATTCAAGATAACGGCGCTGACCTTCATTGAACAGGATGTCAAACGCCAGGGTTGACTTGCCGGAGCCGCTGACGCCGGTGATGACGTTGAATTTGCCGCGCGGGATGTTGACGCTCAGGGATTTGAGGTTGTGTTCTTTGGCGTTGATGATCTGGATGGCATTGGCGCTGGGGTCAGTCACCGAGCGGGCCTTCGCCCGACTCAAACTGGGCTCTTGCGCGACGTGGGAACCAAGGCCTAGTGCGTTTTCATAGTCCCGCAAGGCTTTTCCGGTGTGTGAGGTGAGGTGTTGGCGCACATCGTCGGGCGAGCCTTGGGCCACCACCTCGCCACCCGCGTCGCCGCCCTGCGGCCCCAGGTCGATCAACCAGTCGCTGGAGCGGATGACGTCGAGGTTGTGCTCAATCACGATCAAAGAGTGGCCCGCGTCCAGCAATTTACGCATGGCGCGCATCAGCTTGGCAATGTCGTCAAAATGCAGGCCGGTGGTCGGCTCGTCAAACATGAATAAAGTGCCGCGCCGCGCGATCGACTGTCGGCTGGCGGTGGCCGTTTTGGCGGCCTCTGCCAAAAACCCGGCCAGCTTCAAACGCTGCGCTTCACCGCCTGACAGCGTTGGCACCGGCTGGCCCAGTTTGACGTACTCCAGGCCGACGTCCACGATGGGTTGCAAAGCGCGGAGAACGTCGCGGTCTTTTTCAAACACGAGGGCGGCTTCACTCACCGTGAGGTTCAACACGTCCGCCACGTTGAGGCTGGTCAACCGTGCGTCCAGCGCCGATCGCCGCTCGATCATCACTTCCAGAATCTCTGGGCGATAACGCTTGCCATCGCAGTCCGGGCAGCGCAGGTAAACGTCGCTCAAAAACTGCATCTCGACATGTTCAAACCCGGATCCGCCGCAGGTGGCGCAGCGGCCATCGCCGCTGTTGAAGCTGAATTTGCTGGCGGTGTAACCACGTTGCCGGGACAGATAGGCATTGGCAAACAGCTCGCGAATGGCATCCCATGCCCCCACATAACTGGCCGGGTTAGAGCGCGCGGTTTTGCCAATGGGGGATTGGTCTACAAACACGACTTCGCTGAGCTGTTCGGCACCCAACAAACGCTCAAACGCGCCGGGCGATTCGGTCGCTTTGCCAAAGTGGCGCATCAGGGCGGGCGCCAACACATCCTGAATCAGTGTGGACTTGCCGGAACCGCTGACACCTGTCACACACACCAGGCGTTCCAAGGGAAATTCAACACTGATATTTTTAAGGTTGTGTTCTGTCACGCGTTCAAGAATCAGGCGCGGCGTGTTGTCGGCCACGAGGCGTTTGAACCCCATGCCAACTTGCTTTCGGCCGCCCAGGTAAGCGCCCGTCAGTGTATTGGCCATGCGCAGGTCTTGGGTTGTGCCGTCAAACACAATTTGCCCGCCGCGCTCGCCGGGGCCTGGACCCATGTCGATCATGCGGTCCGCCGCCAGCATCACGGCCGGATCGTGCTCGACCACCACCAGGGTATTGCCGGCATCCCGAAGCCGTAACATGGCTTCGATGATGCGGTGCATGTCACGCGGATGCAGGCCAATGCTGGGCTCGTCCAGCACAAACAGCGTGTTGACCAGGGAGGTGCCCAAGGCGGTGGTCAGGTTGATGCGTTGCACCTCGCCCCCCGACAACGTGCGGCTTTGTCGGTCCAGCGTGAGGTAGCCAATGCCAACGTCGCACAGGTATTTCAGGCGAGTGGTGATCTCTTCAAAAAGAAGCTTGAGCGCCTGGGTTT
The DNA here is from genome assembly GCA_025360385.1 of Burkholderiales bacterium. Taxonomy (GTDB): domain Bacteria; phylum Pseudomonadota; class Gammaproteobacteria; order Burkholderiales; family Burkholderiaceae_C; genus JANYCG01. The sequence goes on from JANYCG010000160.1 coordinate 5,262, forward strand.
CACCGGCGCTGCGGCTTTCTTTCGGCGACGGCGGGGACAGTGCACCGCTTGCGGGCACTGGCGCGGGCTGCATCAGGTCAAAAAATCGCCGCAAGCGGTCAATCGGCAACTTCATCAAATCATGCAGGCACAGACCCGGCAGAGCTTCGAGCTGGCTACGCGTCCATTTCACGCCATTGGGAAGAAAGCGATGCGCGGGCGCCAGTACCGCGTCTGCATCAGCCTTCGAACCAATCCGCCACAACAGGCTGGCCGTTTTCAAGCGAGCGCCACCACAAGCGCCGCAGGGTGTGTAGCTGCGGTATTTGGACAACAACACACGGATGTGCATTTTGTAGGACTTGGTCTCAAGGTACTCAAAAAAGCGCTTGATGCCAAACCAGTGCTGGTTCCACTTGCCGTTCCAATTGGGCGAGCCGTTGACCACCCAATGCTGGTGCTCCGGCGTGAGTTTGTTCCAGGGTGTGTCGCGCGGAATGCCTGCGGCTTCGGCATGGCGCATCAGGTCGTCCTGGCACTCTTGCCAGGCCGGTGTTTGCATGGGTTTGACCGCGCCTGCCCGAAGTGTGAGTCTGTCGTTGGGAATGACGAGGCCGTAGTCCACTCCAATGACCCGGCCAAAACCACGGCAGGTGTCGCATGCGCCAACCGCTGAATTGAATGAAAATGCCGACGCTATCGGGTCAGCGTAACGAATGTCGCTGTCAGCGCAATGCAGTCCGGTGGAAAATTTCCAGATCCCAGCATCCTGTGCGTACACCGCCATGCGCCCGCTGCCGTGCTTCAGCGCGACCTCGATCGCCTCCAGCACGCGGGCTCGCCCGACATTGACCAGCCGAAAGCGGTCAGCCACGACATCCAGCACTTTACGCGGGCCTGTCACCGCCGCCACTTCGCGTTGGGGCTGCACTTTGGTGAATCCGCTGACTGAGAGCCACTGCTCGACCTCTGCAGCGGTGGTCTTTGCGGGCAGCTCAACCGGGAAAGTGAGAGCCAGACGAATGTCGGGATTGGCCAAAGTGCGAACCAGCAATTCTGCGTAAATGCTCTCGGGCGTGTCATGCGCAACCCGTTGGGCCGTATCACGGTCAAACAAACTTCCTGCCCTGGCAAACAGCAGCTTAAGATGGTCGTTCAACTCGGTCATGGTGCCAACCGTCGAGCGTGACGAGCGCACGGGATTGGTCTGGTCGATCGCGATGGCAGGGGGCACGCCTTCGACTTTGTCCACCGCAGGTTTGTCCATCCGGTCCAGAAACTGGCGTGCATAGGCCGAAAAAGTTTCGACATAGCGCCGCTGCCCTTCCGCAAACAAAGTGTCAAACACCAGACTGGATTTGCCCGAGCCGCTTGGGCCGGTGACGACTGTCAGTTCGCCCGTGCGAATGTCTATGTCCAGATTTTTGAGATTGTGCTGTCGCGCTCCGCGAATGCGGATGATGCCCTGGGCCATGGAGATGTCTTTGTCGGTGGAGGACAGACATTCTAGGAGCCTGGGGTTTTCAAAGCACCAGCGACAAGGATTCCCGTAGGCGCTGCCAGAAATTTACGACAAGGATTGCTGTTGGCGCTGCCAGCAAATTGCGACAAGGATTGCCGTAGGCGCTGCCAGCAACCAGCCGGCAGGAAATCAGGCCTTCAGAGCTTTCTCAAGTGCATCGCACTTCTCAACACCCACAGCGGCCTGAATTTTCGGGAAAAGCGCCAGCAAGCCGTCGTATCCGCTCACGGCCTCAATCGCCAAGTTCAGTCGAAACCCGCGCAATCCCAGGCTGGCTGTCAATTTCGTGGCGATAGGCCAGGCTTGGGCAAATCGCTCCTGCGGCGTACGCCCGCCGGGTGTGGGTGCCAGCGCGGCGGGCACCGTGGTTTCAACAGCCGTGGCAGGTTTATTCTCAATGACGGGTACCGTGGGGGCTGATGCATTGTCCTCAACCAGTCCATTGGCAATCATGTCGTCAATATCGGCTTGGGTAATACCAAGTCCGGCAGTGGCGGCTACGATTTGCTGGACTGATTTCACCCCGTCAAACAGGATGAAGGCAGTGCGCTGCCGGGCTGACAACAGTTTGGAACGCAGTTTAAAAGCGTCTAAACCTTCTTGCGTTTTTGTAAATACCATGTGACATTCTGAAACAAAAAGTCAGTTCTGACAACAGGCCGTTGCGCGCGCGGACTTTGCGCTGGACACAGGCACTTTTACACCCAACATCTATATCAATTTGGGCAAACCTGAACCAAATCGTCCTGAAACGCAGAAATCAGGGCGCCGAAGCGGGCTTTGAACTTGCCGCGACAGGCGCCGATGCGGCAGTCTCAGCGGGTGCGGTTGCAGCGGGCGGTTTCATCGCCTCGTCACCCTGTTTTTCACCGCCAATGTCGATGTCCCCGCCTTTGCTCAGCATCCAGACCGCCACGGCAGCAAAGATCACAAAACCAACTGCAATTTTCCACATTTTCAATCCAGTCAAAAAAAAGCCCTCCCGCAGGAGGGCTGTTTGAAGAGCGCCGAAGGATCAGTCCTCGGCGTAAATGTCAATGTCTTTGGTTTCCTTGACAAACAACATGCCAATGACAAAGGTCATGCTGGCGATGATGATGGGGTACCACAGGCCGCTGTAGATGTTGCCTTGAGCCGCCACGATCGAGAATGAAATGGCCGGCAGGAAACCGCCAAACCAGCCGTTGCCAATGTGGTACGGCAAACTCATGGAGGTGTAACGGATTCGGGTCGGGAACATCTCCACCAGCATGGCGGCGATGGGACCGTAGACCATGGTCACGTAAATCACCAAAATCGTCAATATTCCGATCAACATGAACCAGTTGCCGGAGCCAGCCGGAATCGGGTCTGCTTTGGACGGGTAGCCAGCACCATTGAGCGCTTCACGCACTTCTTTTTCGAAACGTGGTTTGTCCTCTTTGGCGGTTGCCGCTGTAGCGTCATAACCAACGATGGCTTTATCGCCCACCTTGACCGTTGCAACCGCACCGGCTTTGGACACGCTGTCATAGTTGATGCCAGCGTTGGACAAGTACACCCGGGCCAGATCACAGGCAGTGGTGAACTTCGCGGTGCCGGTCAGGTTCAAAATCAGGTTGCAGTTGGCTTGGTCAGACTCAACCGTCACGGGTGATTTTTGAATGGCCTGTTGCAGCTTGGGGTTGGCGTAGGTGGTGAGCGCGTTGAACAACGGGAAGTAGGTGACCACCGCCAGCAAGCAGCCTGCCATGATGATGGGTTTGCGGCCAATCTTGTCTGACAGCGCGCCAAAGAAAATGAAGAATGGCGTGCCGAGAATGAGTGAAAGGGCGATCAACACGTTGGCCGTGGGGCCGTCCACCTTGAGGAAAGTCTGGATGAAAAACAGCGCGTAGAACTGACCTGAATACCAGACGACAGCCTGGCCAGCCGTGAGGCCAACCAAGGCCAAGATGACGACTTTCAGGTTTTTCCATTGACCAAATGACTCGGACAAAGGTGCCTTTGAAGTCTTGCCTTCAGCTTTCATTTTGGCAAAGGCTGGCGACTCGTTCAATTTCAGGCGAATCCAGACTGAAACAGCCAGCAAAATGCCGGACACCGCGTAAGGAACGCGCCAGGCCCATTCGGCAAAGTCTTTTTCGCCAAAGTAGGTTCGGGTGCCCAGAATCACCATCAACGCCAGCATCAAGCCAACCGTTGCGGTGGTTTGAATCCAGGCGGTGTAAAAGCCGCGCTTGCCGTGCGGCGCGTGCTCGGCCACATAGGTGGCTGCACCGCCATATTCACCGCCAAGCGCCAGGCCCTGGAACATGCGCAGTGCGATCAACAAGATGGGCGCGATGATGCCTGCTGTCTTGTAGGTCGGCAAAAACGCCACCAAAAAGGTGGACAAACCCATGATCAGAATGGTGATCAGGAAGGTGTATTTGCGCCCGATCATGTCGCCCAAGCGGCCAAACACCAGCGCGCCAAAAGGACGCACGGCAAAACCGGCGGCAAACGCCAGCAACACAAAAATATTGCGTGTGCTTTCGTCCAGCGCCGAGAAGAAGTTGGCCGCAATAATGGCCGACATCACGCCGAACAGGTAAAAGTCGTACCACTCGAATACGGTGCCAAGGGAGGACGCAAAGATCACTGTCTTATCGGTCTCCGACATTGGCCTGTCAGCAGCCATGGTTGCCATAGTGTTTGTCTCCAAATGAATTCAGTCCTCAAACCGAGGGCCAATGCGCATTGTTGTTGCGGGCACTGACGTAAAACTGACAGCGTTTGACATGCCGCGTTTGAGGCGCTTCGCGAATGCGCGGCTTAATTCATAAGGGTGGCTTCAACTGGGGATAACGAATGAAATCCACCAGGTCATCAATGTGCTGCCCGGGCGGCCGGGTCAGCAGCGAGACCACAATGGTGGTGACAAAGGCGGCTGGCACGCCAAACAGCCCGGCTGAAATCGGATCAATGTCCCACCAAATATTGGCCTTGAGGATTTCCGGCGTGAACATGCCAGCATGGGTCAACGAGTAGAGCCAAGGCTGGGTCAGGCACATGTAATACACAGTGGTTCCGATCCCTGCGAGCATGCCCATTGACGCGCCCCATTTGTTGGCGCGTTTCCAAAAAATGCCCAAGGTCAAGACTGGGAAAAAAGTGGCTGCCGCAAATGAAAATGCCGCAGACACCAGGAAAAGGATGTCGGCGGGCCGTTGCGCCGCCACATAGGCCGCCGCCAGGGCAGCCACCAGCAGAAACAGTTTGGAGATCATCACCCGGCTGGTGTTGGACGCCTTGGGATTGAATATCTTGAAGTACAGGTCATGCGAAAGTGCGTTGGCAATCGTCAGCAGCAAACCATCGGCCGTGGACAGCGCCGCCGCCAGCCCGCCCGCCGCCACCATGCCCGACACGACATAGGGCAAGCCGCCAATTTCAGGCGTCGCCAGAACGATCAGGTCGCCGCCTATTGACAGCTCAGCCAACTGCAAAATGCCGTCTTTGTTGATGTCTATGGCCGAGACCAGTGTTTTATCCACCGCGTTCCAGCGGCCAATCCATTCGGGCAATTTGTCAAAAGGCGTGTTCACCAGCACCGTGTAAATTTCAAATTTGACCAGCACCGCCAAAGCTGGAGCCGTGAAGTAGAGCAGCAAAATGAAAAACAAGGACCAGCCCACGGACTCACGCGCCGCGCGGACGGATGGCGTCGTGTAGTAACGCGTCAGGATGTGCGGCAGCGCCGCCGTGCCGATCATGAGGCAAAACACCAATGCCAAAAAATTCTTACGCGCGGCGTCCTGTGCCGCCTCGGTCGCACCTGGAAAGGGTTGGGCATGAGACAGGGGCGGGCTGGCACGGGCTGCATTGGACACTTGCGCTGCGCTATAGGTGGCCCGGGCCGACGCGACGTCTTTGGGCAAAGCCAACAACGCAGATTCGGCAGCCCGGATGTCTTGTGCCGAACTGTTGACCGCCTTGAGGTCATCGACCTTTTTTCTGGCCAGCCTGCGGTCTGTGGCCATTGCGTTCGGCACGTCTTTCAGCTTGGCGGCGGCTTCGTCCGAGTGGGCCTGGAAAATATGGCGCACTTCAAGTTCTTTGGGATCCACCAGAATCTGCTTTTCCCTGGCGGTGACCTCTTGCAGCGTATAGCCATACACCGCCTGGGGGACCGGGCTGCCCGTGTGTTTGACAGACAGCCAGACCACGGGCGCCAGATAGGCGATCAGCAAAACAATGCACTGCGCCACTTGCGTCCAGGTGACGGCACGCATGCCACCCAAAAAAGAGCACACCAAAATGCCGGCCAGGCCGGCAAAAATGCCCATCTCGAATGCCAGGCCCGTCAGGCGTGTGGTGATCAGCCCAATGCCGTAAACCTGCGCCACGACATAGGTGAACGAACACAAAATCGCGCCAAATGCGCCAATCACGCGCGGCAAATTTCCGTCAAACCGCGCTCCGAGAAAATCAGGAATGGTGAACTGTCCAAATTTGCGCAAATACGGCGCAAGAAACAGCGCGACCAGGCAATACCCACCCGTCCAGCCCATGATGAAGGCCAAGCCACCATAACCGCTGAGATACAAGGTGCCCGCCATGCTGATGAAGGATGCCGCAGACATCCAGTCAGCGCCCGTGGCCATGCCGTTGTAGAAGGCCGGAACATTTCGGCCCGCCACGTAATATTCAACCACGTCATTGGTGCGGCTCATCATGCCGATGCCTGCGTAAACCAGCACAGTGGCCGCAAGGAACAGGTAGCCAATACCGTTTCTGGACAGACCCAATTGCTCCATCCCGGCGACGGCCAGCACAAAGGCCAGAAAGCCCAGCGTGTACCAAAGGTAGACTCTGTTCAGCCTTTGCCCGAACTCAAGTTGCGAGCCGTTCTGCCTGCCAAAAATGGACACTAAGGCATCCCTTCATCAACACCGTGTTCAAGATCCAGGCGGTGCATGAACCCAGCATAAAACGCGATGATGAGGCAGTAGACGATCAGGGCACCCTGCCCTGCCACCCAGAATGAAAACGGCCAGCCAAAAAACCTGAAACTCGTTTCACGCGCGAAGTAGATGAGCACAAAGCTCAGCAAAAACCACAGGCCGAGCAACAGGGCTGTCACCTTCAGGTTTTTGCGCCAATAGGAGAGATGCGTCGCCGTCAATGCCATGATTTCACCTTCGCCATGCCTAATGGCATGAATTCAGCCCGACTTGAAGGCAATAGCCAATTTTGACCTTGACCAGCAGCAGCCACAAAACCAGCAACATGCCCAGGGCCGCCAGGGGTATTTGCCCGTCCGCAATGAACTTTGGACAGAAAACGCGGGTGAAGCGCAGCACCGGACTGGCCGCAATATCGAGAAGCTGCCAAACCAAATTGCCGGCCTGGCGCCCGCCGATCAGCCAGCCCAACACCATGCGGCCGAGCAAAAACACCAACGCCAGTTCAGACAGGCCCTTGGCAATCACAATGGCGAGCAACATTTTTTAACCCGCCCGGCCTTGCGCAGACTGAGCCGTTGGCCGCGCCGTGCCCACGGGCAAGAGTGCGGCCTGGCGCCACTGCGGGCCGTCAAACCAGGCGTCGCCGTCCAGATAGGCGCGAAGCATGGGCACAGCGTCCAGGCCCCAAAAGAGTTTGTCGTCCACACACAGGCTTGGCACGCCAAACACTTGGGCCGCAATGGCCTCGTCGGTCGCCTGCTTCAAACGCGCCTTGGGCAATGCACTGCCAGCGTCAGTTTGGGGCTGAAGGCGTTCCGACAGCTCAAGCAAACGCTGGGGGTCAGCCGCGTCCAGGCCGCTCTGCCAGACATGATGAAAGATGCTTTCACACACGTAGCGGTTAGGGGTTTGGGTGGCGACATGCTCCCCCGCACAGGCCCACGCCAGACGTGACAGGCCAAGGGGATTGAAGGGATGCGCCGCAGGCAAAGTCAAAGCTGTCCCCTGCTGGTGCGCCAACCACGCGACCTGACGGTAGGTCCACTCGCGTTTGGGTGGAATTTCTGCCGGGCCCAACTGGCCATGGTGCTTGAGCATGGCGGCAAACAAAACCGGCTTATAACTGACGCTGTAGCTTAAACCCAGCAAGGATTCAGGCAACTTCTCAAAGGCCAAAAACGCGTAGGGGGAAATGAAGTCGAGGTAAAAGTCGATGTGTTTCATACTGCCTCATGGTGTTTGGAGGGCTGGCGGCTGCGAGCCCGCGGCTGCGGCACGCTGGGCAATCAGAACCCAGACCTCGCGCTTGGCGACGTTGTCCATGTCCGACCACTCGGCAATTTCATCCAATGTGCGCAGGCAACCATCGCACAACTTATTTTTTGCATTGATGGTGCAGATGGCAATGCAGGGTGAAGCCACAAGATGCTGGGTAGCCCTTGTCGTATATGCATAGTTTGATATGAATTTAGAAGCAGTCATCACGGTTTTACCAATCGTTTCAGGCCGCGACATCTGCAACGGTCGGGTGCGGCGCATCGGCGTTTGCGCACAAGGCCAGCAAGTCCTGCGGCACCAATTTGAAAACAGCGTGTGGGTGCCCGGCTGCCGCCCAGATTTCTGCGAACCTGAACAAGTCCTGGTCAATCAAGACCACACCCGGCTGGGCATGGGCCAACGGCGCGACCCCACCAATGCTGAAGCCGGTTTTTGCTTTCACAAAGTCTGCGTCGGCGCGTCCGATCTTGCCCACCAGGCCTTCGACCTTTTTCTCGTCAACCCGCCGGTCGCCCGAAGTGACGACCAGCACCGACGCATCGTCTGACTTGCGCCGGAAGATGATGCTTTTGGCAATTTGCCCCAGCGCAATGCCCAGCGCATCAGCCGCTTGCTGGGCCGTACGGGCCGCATCCACCAGCATGATGGGCAGATCGGCGTGGCGCTTGGACTGCAATAGTTGCGCCACCCGCTGGACGCCCTCGGGCAAAGGTTGAAGTTCGGCGCCGCACATTCAGATATGTCCTTGATGTAAAAAAGTCCGCCCCTGCAAGCTTACCCAGCCCGTTTGTTCAACACTGCGGTTGCCGCCCTGGAGTTGGGTTTTCGGTCCAGAAAATCGCTGATGAATTTGCCCGCATCGATCAATTTGTCCAGGTCAATGCCAGTCTCAATGCCCATGCCGTGCAGCATGTAGACCACATCTTCGGACGCCACATTGCCGGTCGCACCTTTGGCATAAGGGCAGCCGCCCAAGCCGGCCACTGAGGTGTCAAATTGCCAGACTCCCATTTGCAGCGCGATCAGCGTGTTGCCCAGCGCCTGGCCGTAGGTGTCATGAAAATGGCCCGACACGTCATTGATGTCGTAAATGCCCAGCGCGGCGTCCAGCGCACGCTGCGTCTTGAGCGGCGTTGCCACGCCAATGGTGTCTGCCACACCCACGTGCTGCACCCCGATGCCCTTGAGCAGCCGAGCCACCATGCCGACCCGCTCGGGCGCAATCTCACCTTCATACGGACAGGCCATGGCGCAGGAGATCGCGCCCCGGATCGCAATGTTGTGGGCCAGTGCCGCCTCGCACACCGGCCGGAAGCGCTCTATGCTTTCTGCGATCGAGCAGTTGATGTTGCGCTGACTGAACGCTTCGCTGGCGGCGGCGAACACCACAATTTCATCCGGCCACTGGTCGCGCGGAGCCGCCAGCGCCGCCTCCATGCCTTTCATGTTGGGCGTCAGCACTGAATAACGCACGCCCGCTTGGCGCTGGATCTGCGCCATCACCTGCGCGTTGTCGCCCATTTGCGGCACCCACTTGGGACTGACGAAACTGGTGACTTCGATGTCTTTCAAACCGGCCGCCTGCAAACGATGCACCAATTCCACTTTGACGCTGGCTGGCACGGGCTGTTTTTCATTCTGCAAACCGTCGCGCGGGCCCACGTCGACCAGCTTGACTTTGAGGGGCATGTTCATGTCAGTTCCTTGTTTGTTCCGGCGGCACTCAAATTTTCAGTGATGGGTCAATACCCGCGAGCATGATCGACAACGCCCTCTATCGCTTCGCCGCGCTCCAGCGCCTGGATTTTGCCGACAATCTGCGCCAGAGTTTCGTCACGCAGGGTACGGGCTGACGTGTGGGGCGTGACGGTGATTTTTGGGTGCCGCCAGAACGGGTGGTCGCCCGGCAGCGGCTCTGTGCGGAACACGTCCAGGGTGGCACCCGCCAAGTGGCCGTTGTTGACCAAGGCGATCAGGTCGTCATCGACGAGATGCCCACCGCGCGCCACGTTGATGACGTAGCCGTCTTCTTTGAGCTTGGCCAAATTTGCAAAGTTCAGAATATTGCGGGTGTCCGGTGTGAGCGGTAAAAGACACACCAGCACTTTGCTGGCCACCAAAAAATCATCCCACTGGGCCGCGCCGCTGAACGTTTTAACGCCATCGATCTGGCGAGGCGTTCGGCTCCAGCCCAAGACCGGAAAATCAAAATGGGTCAGCGCCCTGGCGACGCGGCTGCCCAACACACCCAGGCCCATCACGCCGACCGGAAAATCCGCTCGCCCGCGGGGCTTGCGGTAAGACCATTTGCCCTGGGCCACGTCGGCCTGGTAGCCATCAAACTCCCGAAAATGCCGGATCACGGCATGGCACACGTATTCGGCCATCTGCACTGACATGCCGGCGTCGTTCAAACGGACCAACTTGACATTGGACGGGATCCGCAACTGCAACAAGGCATCTACCCCCGCGCCCGTATTGAACATGGCTTTGAGAGAGTGGCCGGGCGCGGCAGTCTGCTCGTCGACAAACTGCTGCGGCGGTGACCAGACCACGGCGTAGTCCGCCACCGGTGCACCAGACACCCAGTCTTCAATGACGGCACCTGGCAGCGCCGCACGCAAAATCTCCAACCAAGGTGCGGCCTTGGTGTGGGTACAGCAAAACGTGATGCGCATGGTCGGTGTGTGTTGTGGCCTTCAGGCGTTCAGCTTCAGCTTCAGCAATTCTGCGCCTTCAGCCACCTGGTCGCCCGGCGCAAACAAAAGTTCCGCCACCACGCCATCGGCTGGCGCCGCAATGGTGTGCTCCATCTTCATGGCGTCCATCACCGCCAGGGCCTGGCCTTTGCTAACTTTGTCGCCGGCCTTGACGGCGAACGACACCACCTTGCCCGGCATGGGAGCCGTCAATCGGCCGCCCTCACCCGGAGTAACACCAACATGAGCCAGCAGGTCTATTGCTACTATTTGAGTAGCACCATAAGCATTAAACACAAGGACTTGAGTGCCTTTTTGATAGACAAACAGCGTTTGGCGCAGTCCGGCGCATGAAACGTCGATGCCGTCGCCGCTGTCTTCGAAAGCAAACAAGCTCGGTGCCGGGGCGTCACCCACCTGCCCTGCCGCACTGGCTTTGCTCTCAATGGCCAATTGCATCGCGCCGTCATGCAAATAAGTCAGCCGGGCCATGACCGCATCACCCTTGAATTCAAAACTGAACAGCCGCTGCGTCACGCCAAATGGTTTCCAGCCGTCCACTGCTGCGAACGGATCGGCCCAGGCGGACGAACTTGCCCTGGCCATTGCCCCGGCCCCGGCCCGCTCCTGCACCAACACCTGGGCCACCGCACCCGCCACCGCCATGGTCAGCCCAAGCTTCTCCTGGTTGAACAACACGGCTGCCTCGCGCGGGATCAAGGCGGTGTCCAGATCCGCGTTGGCAAACGACTGGCTTTGCACCACATGGCGCAGAAACTGCACATTGGTGTTCAGCCCCACGATATGAGTCTGGGCCAGCGCCGCATCCAGTCGGGCCAGTGCTTCCTCGCGCGTCTGGCCGTGCACGATCAGCTTGGCGATCATGGAGTCGTAAAACGGCGAGATGGCATCGCCCTGACGCACCCCCGAGTCGACCCGGACCTTGCCCGGTTCAAACGCCACACAGTCGGGCAAGCGGTAAACCTGCAAGGCGCCAGTGGCTGGCAGAAAGTTCTTGTCCGGGTTTTCTGCGCAAATGCGCGCTTCAATCGCATGGCCGTTGATGCGCAAATCGACCTGAGCCAGCGGCAAGGGTTCACCACTGGCCACGCGCAACTGCCACTCGACCAGGTCCAGCCCGGTGATGGCTTCTGTCACGGGGTGCTCCACCTGCAAACGGGTGTTCATCTCCATGAAAAAGAACTTCATGGCGCCGTCAGGGCGTTGCTCAACAATGAACTCCACCGTCCCCGCCCCCACATAGTTGACGGCCCGGGCGGCTGCCACGGCCGCCGCGCCCATCTGCTCCCGCATGGCCTGGGTCATGCCGGGCGCGGGCGCTTCTTCCAGCACTTTCTGATGGCGCCGCTGCACCGAGCAGTCGCGCTCAAACAGATAGACGTAATTGCCTTGCGTGTCGCCAAACACCTGGATTTCGATGTGACGCGGGCGTTGCACATATTTTTCAAGCAAGACGGCGTCGTCCCCAAAACTGTTGGTGGCCTCGCGCTTGCACGAGGCCAGGGCGGCGTCAAAATCAGCCGCTTTTTCAACCACCCGCATGCCTTTGCCGCCGCCGCCTGCACTGGCTTTAATGAGAACCGGGTAACCGATGCCATCCGCCTCTGATTTCAGCAAGGCTACATCCTGGCTCACCCCATGGTAGCCAGGCACCAGCGGAACGCCTGCCAGGCCCATCAGGCGTTTGGATTCGGCCTTGAGGCCCATGGCCTTAATGGCCGCAGGCGGCGGGCCGATGAAGACCAGGCCGGCGTCTGCACAGGCTTGTGCGAACTCTTCGTTCTCGCTCAAGAACCCATAGCCGGGATGCACAGCCTGGGCCCCGGTGGCTTTGGCAGCTTGCAGAATGCGCTCCCAGCGCAGGTAACTGTCTTTGGGCGCATTGCCACCGATGTGAATGGCCTCGTCACAGGCGCTCACGTGTTTGGCCTGTGCATCAGCGTCTGAATAGACTGCGACCGTTTGAATGGCCATGCGTTTGGCGGTCGCTGCCACGCGGCAGGCGATTTCACCTCGATTGGCAATCAGGATTTTGCTGAACATGTTTTCTTTCTAACCGGGCTGCGGATTGGCTCCACCACCTAACCAGGTTTTGATGCGGTGAAGCAATGACTTGAGAAATTTGAGGAGCATAACCAACAGGCAGACGCTGAGAACCAGCACCACAAACAGCGCTGCGCCAAACGCAATCGGATACTGGGTGGCCAGCCACATCATGCCCATCACCAGGCCATCTTCAAACAGGCTGACCGCAATATTGGAAAACGGCTCGGGCGAAGTGTTCAAGGCAGCGCGGGTGGTGGCCTTGGTGGCGTAGGAGGTTGCCGCCAGCGTTCCGCCCAGCAAACCGGCGACCGTCCCCATGGTGGCGCTGTCCGCGCCAAACACGCCCGCCGCAAGTGCCGCTCCGGCTGGCACACGGATGACGGAATGAACCAGGTCCCACACAGTGTCCAGGCCGGGAATCTTATCGGCAAAAAATTCAACAAACAGCATGAAACCGCTGACGGCCAGCAGGGCCGGGTGCTGCAACACCTGAAGCCCGGGCGGCAGTGGCAGCCAGCCCAACCAGCCCGCCATGCCGGTGATGAACACCACCAGATACAAGCGCAGCCCGCTGGCCCAACCCAAGGCGGCGGCCAGCGCCAGCAGTTGTGCCATATCCAGGCCATGCGCGTTTTTCACTGCCATTCCCGCGATGGATTGCCAGATTTGAAGAATTGTGTCCATGACCAGCGTCAGTACCGTTTGGCGACTTCTTCCAGCATCACCTCGGTCGCACCGCCGCCAATCGCCAGCACGCGTGCATCACGCCACAGGCGCTCAATGGCGCTGCCCCGCATGTAACCCATGCCGCCATGAAACTGCTGGCAGGTTTGTAGCACCTCATTGACCAATTCGCCCGTCAGCGCCTTAAGCATGGACACCTCTTGCACAATGTCGCGCCCCTGCGTCACGCCCCAGGCGCAGTGGTACATGAACTGCCGCGCCGCCCGGGTTTTGGCGTCACACATGCTGATGCGCTGGCGGATGGTTTGCTTCTCCCACAAGGTGGCCCCAAAGGCCTGCCGCTGGCGCACAAAGTCCAAGGTCAAGCGGATGGCCTGGGTGCAGTGGCCCACCGCCATGGCCGCCAGGGCAATGCGTTCGGTCTGGAAGTTTTTCATGACCGAATAAAAACCCTTGCCCTCTTCACCCAGCAGCTTGTCAGCCGGAATGCGGCAGTTGTCCAGCACCAGCTCGGCCGTGTCGCTGGACAACCAGCCGGTCTTTTTGAGCGCGCGGCCCACGCTGAAACCCGGCGTGCCTTTTTCGACAATGAACATCGACACGTCATGTCGCGCCGGGCCGGTTTTGGCCGCGATGAAATACAAATTGGCATACACGCCATTGGTAATGAACATCTTGCTGCCGTTGAGCAGCCACGCGTCGCCGTCGCCGTCCCTCACCCGCTTCGCTGTGGTGCGGATGCCGGCCACGTCTGAACCGGCCCCAGGCTCGGTGATGCCCACTGCCGTGATGGTGTCACCCGCGATCACGCCTGGCAGGTATTGCGCCTTCTGCGCCGGTGTGCCCGCGTGGTGCAGGTGTGGGCTCGCCATGTCGGTGTGCACCAGCGCCGTGATGATGTAGCCACCAAAGGTCGACTGGGACAGCGCCTCCGCAAACACCAGGTTGGTCAATGCGTCTGCGTCTGCGCCGCCATATTGCGCCTCGTACATCAAGCCAAATAAACCTGCCTGGCCCATCTTGCGCAACACCTCGCGCGGTGTGAAGCCGACTTCTTCCCAGGCATCTGCATAAGGCTCGACTTCACGGGCGATGAATCTGGCCACCTGCTCGCGCAAGGCCTCGTGTTCGGGCCGAAGGTAGATGTTGTCTGGCATGATTTAAAAGCAAGGAGGCCGACCGTGCGCTACATCCTGAACACACCAAACCGGGTGTCCGGGATGGGCGCGTTCAGTGACGCGGACAGGGCCAGGCCCAGCACGCGGCGGGTGTCGGCCGGGTCGATCACGCCGTCGTCCCACAAGCGGGCGCTGGCAAAGTAGGGGTGGGACTGGCGGGCAAACTGGTCCAGCACGGGCTGCTTGAATTTGGCTTCTTCGTCAGCGCTCCAGCTACCGCCCTTGGCCTCTATGCCGTCGCGCCGCACCGTGGCCAGCACGCCAGCGGCCTGCTCGCCGCCCATCACGCAGATGCGCGCGTTGGGCCACATCCACAAAAAGCGCGGCGAATAGGCACGGCCACACATGCCGTAGTTGCCCGCGCCATAACTGCCGCCGATGATGATGGTGAACTTGGGCACCTGCGCCGTGGCCACGGCCGTGACCATTTTTGCGCCATGGCGCGCGATGCCTTCGTTCTCGTATTTGCGCCCAACCATGAAGCCGGTGATGTTCTGCAAAAACACCAGCGGCACTTTGCGCTGGCAACACAGCTCGATGAAGTGAGCGCCTTTTTGCGCCGATTCGCTGAACAAAATGCCGTTGTTGGCAACGATGCCGACCGGCATGCCTTCAATCCGCGCGAACCCCGTCACCAGGGTGCTTCCAAAACGCGCCTTGAACTCGTCAAACTCGGAGCCGTCCACGATGCGGGCAATGATTTCGCGCACGTCATAGGGCTTTCGGGTGTCGGCCGGAATCACGCCATACAACTCGCTTGCTTCATATTTAGGAGCTACTGAGGCTTGCAGCAATGGGACAGGCGTCTTTTTTCGGTTCAGGTTCTTGACGGCGGCGCGCGCCAGCGCCAACGCATGGGGGTCATTCTGCGCCAGGTGGTCGGCCACGCCTGACAGTCGGGTGTGCACGTCGCCGCCACCCAGGTCTTCTGCCGACACAATCTCACCGGTGGCGGCCTTCACCAGCGGCGGGCCGCCCAAAAAGATGGTGCCCTGGTTTTTGACAATGATGGTCTCGTCGCTCATGGCAGGCACATAGGCGCCGCCGGCCGTGCAGGAGCCCATCACCACGGCGATTTGCGCAATGCCCTGGGCGCTCAGGTTGGCCTGGTTGTAGAAGATGCGCCCAAAATGGTCGCGGTCCGGAAACACCTCGTCCTGGTTCGGCAAGTTGGCCCCGCCCGAATCCACCAGGTAAATGCAGGGCAAATTGTTCTGGGCGGCAATCTCCTGCGCTCGCAGATGTTTTTTCACCGTCATCGGGTAATAGGTGCCGCCCTTGACCGTGGCGTCATTGCAGACAATGAGGCAGTCCACGCCACTGACCCGCCCGATGCCGGTGATGACACCCGCGCAAGGCGCGCTGTCCGTGCCGTCGCGGTCCGGGTACATGGCCATGGCCGCCAGGGGCGACAGCTCCAGGAAAGGCGTGCCAGGGTCCAGCAGCATCTGAACCCGATCGCGCGGAAGCAGCTTGCCCCGCGCCATGTGTTTGGCACGGGCCGCATCGCCGCCGCCCAGGGCCGTTTGGGCCAGCCGTGCTTTCAGGTCGTCCACCGCCAGGCACATGGCTGCGGCGTTGCCCTGGAACTCCGCAGACCGGGTGTTGAGATGGGTGTCGAGGATCGGCATATTGGGCTACCCGTTGGTTGCGTATTGGTTGACGCTAAATTACGTTTGGTTGACGTTTACGTAAACGTCAATTGTGGCATGATTCCCCGGCCCAGTGCCGCCCCCTTGGGCATCAGGCCAGCAGCAAACCCGGCAAATGCGCCATGTCCAAAAATTGGTGGTGCGCACCCGCCTCGCGCAATTGCCGCGGGCTGACATGGTCCGTGTTGGCCGGCGTGTAGGCAAACACAGTGGCGGCGGCGGCCACGCCAGCGGTCACGCCGGGCACGGTGTCTTCAACCACGGCGCAGCGGGCGGGGTCCACGCCGAGTGCTGCCGCTGCAGCCAGGTACACATCTGGATAAGGCTTGGAGCGCGGCGTTTCATAGCCGCTGAAAATACGGCCTTCAAAACAGTCAAACAAACCCACGCGGCGCAATTGCATCTCCACCTTGCCCCGGTCTGCGCCCGAGGCACACGCGATGCGGCCCTGGTAACAGGCATGGATCTCGCGCACGGCATCCACCACATGGGGAATGGCCAGCACTTTGTCGCGCAGGGCAGCGTTGCGGCGCTCGGCGAACTCGGCCAGCCAGGCTGGCGTGACAGGGCTGCCAATGTTGCGCTCGATGGTGCCGATTTCTTCTTTGAGCGCCTTGCCGACAAACATCACCATGCATTGCTGCTGCGTGATGGCCCATCCGCGTTCGGCCAGCATCTCGCGCAAGACGCCGTTGGTGATCGGCTCACTGTCCACCAGCACGCCGTCACAGTCAAACAATACCGCTTCAAATTTCATCGCTTTAACCCTTAATCAGTATACTTTTAATAGCGCACTATGCCCTATTGACGGGAACATTTGTCACTTTTTCTTCTCAAGGCGTTGTTCCAGCGTCTCGGTGGGTGCCCCGGCCTTGACCCAGTCTGCGTAACCGCCGTCAATGTGCGCCACATTGTTCATGCCCATGTCTTGCAGGGTTTTACAGGCCAGTGCACTGCGCCAGCCGGCCCCGCAAAACAGGATGTACTCCTTGCTTTCATCGGCAAAGACCTTCTTGAAGTAAGGCGACGCCGGATCCACCCAAAACTCGAGCATGCCGCGTGGCGCATGCAATGCCCCCGTCACCGTGCCACCGGCCAACTCACGCACATCGCGGATGTCCACGATCAACACATCGGGCTGACCCAGCCGGGCCTGAACCTCGGCCACCGAGTAGGTGGTGACCTCTTGCATGGCAGCGTCAACGAGTTGTCTGAATCCTTGGGTGATGGGCATGGTGTTGTCCTGTGGTTTCCTGCGGGTACTTGCTGGCAAAGGGTGGAACTTGACATGAAGGTCAAAGCTGCCTCTGGATGATGATTTTCTGCACGTCCGACGTGCCCTCATAAATCTGACAAACGCGCACATCGCGGTAAATGCGCTCGACCGGGAAGTCGCTCACATAGCCGTAGCCGCCCAGGGTCTGGATGGCAACGCTGCACACCTGCTCAGCCATCTCGCTGGCGAAAAGCTTGGCCATGGCGGCCTCTTTCAGGCAGGGGCGCCCCGCGTCCCGCAATGACGCCGCGTGCCAGATCAACTGGCGTGCTGCTTCAATCTTGGTCGCGCATTCGGCCAGCCGGAAGCCCACGGCCTGGTGATTGAAAATGGGCTGGCCAAAGCTCTCGCGCTGCTTGGCATAGTCCACGGCGCAATCAAAGGCACTGCGCGCCATGCCCACGCTTTGTGCGGCGATGCCAATGCGCCCGCCCTCCAGGCCACCCAG
The DNA here is from genome assembly GCA_025360385.1 of Burkholderiales bacterium. GTDB lineage: Bacteria > Pseudomonadota > Gammaproteobacteria > Burkholderiales > Burkholderiaceae_C > JANYCG01. The sequence continues at coordinate 22,976 of JANYCG010000160.1, forward strand.
CGCAATTTTGTAACCCTCGCCCTCTTGCCCAATCAGGTTCTCTGCGGGCACGCGGCAGTTGTCGAAGTTGATTTGCGCCGTGTCACTGCTGTGCTGGCCCAGTTTGTCCTCCAGCCGGGCCACTGTATAACCCAGCGAGTGGGTCGGCACGATGAAGGCGCTCATGCCCTTCTTGCCGGCACCCTTGTCAGTGACGGCAATGACGATGGCCACGTCGCCGTTCTTGCCACTGGTGATGAACTGCTTGACGCCGTTGATGAGGTAGCCGTCGCCATCTTTCACGGCCGTTGTCAGGAGCGAGGAAGCGTCGGAACCGACATGCGGTTCAGTCAAACAGAACGCGCCCAGCAGCCTGCCCTGCGCCAAAGGTGCAAGCCAATTTTTCTTTTGCGCGGCATTGCCAAAATTGAGCAGAATGGCGTTGACCGGGCAGTTGGTCACGCTGATCACCGTGCTGGTGCCGCCGTCGCCCGCCGCAATTTCTTCCAGCACCAGGGCCAGGCTGAGGTAGTCCAGATTCGCGCCGCCAAATTCTTCCGGCACGCAGATGCCATAGGCGCCCAGCGCGGCCAAACCCTTG
>JANYCG010000195.1 GCA_025360385.1 Burkholderiales bacterium
CTGGCCCGCCGTGGCGCCGAAAAGCTGTGGGACCTGGTCACCACCGAAGACTACGTGAACTGCCTGGGCGCGCTGACGGGCGGCCAGGCCATGCAGCAGGTCAAGGCCGGTGTGAAGGCCATCTACCTGTCGGGCTGGCAAGTCGCCGCCGACAACAACGGATACGCGGCCATGTACCCAGACCAGTCCCTGTATCCGGTGGATTCGGTGCCCAAGGTCGTCGAGCGCATCAACAACACCTTCACCCGCGCCGATGAGATCCAGTGGTCTAAAGGCGTGGGCCCTGGCGACGCAGGCTACATCGACTACTTCGCCCCCATCGTGGCCGACGCCGAAGCCGGTTTTGGCGGCGTGCTGAATGCGTTCGAACTGATGAAGGCCTGCATCAAGGCTGGCGCAGGTGGCGTTCACTTTGAAGACCAGCTCTCCAGTGCCAAAAAATGCGGTCACTTGGGCGGCAAGGTGCTGCTGCCCACCAACGAATCCGTGCAGAAGCTGATCGCCGCGCGTTTCGCCGCCGACGTGGCTGGCGTGCCCACCCTCGTCATCGCCCGCACCGACGCCGAAGCGGCTGATTTGCTAACCAGCGACCACGACCCGATTGACCAGCCCTTCCTGACGGGCGAGCGCACGCCTGAAGGCTTCTACAAAACCCGTAAGGGCTTTGACCAGGCTGTGGCCCGCGCGCTGGCCTACGCCGAGTACGCCGACCTGGTGTGGGCCGAAACCGGCACGCCAGACCTCAAGTTCGCCCAGGACTTCGCCGACGCCGTGCACGCCAAGTTCCCCGGCAAGATGCTGGCCTACAACTGCTCGCCGTCGTTCAACTGGAAGAAGAACCTCAACGACGCCGATATCGCCAAGTTCCAGCGTGAACTCGGCCGCATGGGTTACAAGTACCAGTTCATCACGCTGGCCGGCATCCACAACATGTGGTACCACATGTTTGACCTGAGCCAGGACTACGTGAAGCGCGGCATGACGGCCTACGTCGAAAAGGTGCAAGAGCCCGAATTCGCCGCGCGCGACCGGGGCTACACCTTTGTGAGCCACCAGCAGGAGGTGGGCACCGGGTACTTCGACGAAGTCACCATGGCCATCCAGGGCGGCGCGTCGTCGCTGACCGCGTTGACCGGTTCGACCGAAGAAGAGCAGTTCCACTGATCTTGCGGGCCGGGCCGAAAGTCCCTGTCTGCAGACCAAAGTTCACGCACACCCTGTTGCAGGCACAGCGCCGCAATAAGGGCGTCGTGCAGGGCAGGAACAACGGTCTTGTCATTGACAAGCAAAGCCTGCAAAGTAGACCAATGCATTTCGGTTTCCCCCAGTAAAACCGGGCTGGGGCTTTCAAGCCAGACGTTGATCTGATCCATCGCCTGGTCGGGCGGCGTTGGTGGGCTGTAGATGTGTGGGTGAGTCAGCGTGGTGCGCGTCCCCGAGGATGTTTGTGTCGATGGCGATCAAGGGAATCAGCCTCCGCGGCCTTCATAGGCCACGTTGCGCAGATGGTCCCATGACTCGCCTTGCACATCCGACGCCAGGCCGGCGCCACCGAATGAGGCGCTGCGAAGTTTGAACGGCTTCGTCACTTTCTTGTGTTCACCCAGCGTATGTCGCAGCCCGGCGTCTACCAGTTGCCGAAGTGTCATGCCACGCTTGGCCGCTACAAGGCGGGCCACGGCGAACAGGGCATCAGAAATTTGATGGTGGTTTTCATATGGGCACCCATATTGAAGCGGGACTATGGGGGCTTGTAGGGAAGCACACAGGCCTGTGACACTGGCAAGCTTTATGTCGATATTTTTTCGGCTGTTCGTGGATTTCAGTGTGAGCAACACTGGCCGGCTGAAGATCTGCGCTGGGAAAGAGGCGTTACAGTGCCGGGCAAGAAAAACGAGTGGATTGAGGCGAAATGAAAGACACCCAACTGTAGGAACAATTGCTTGGCCTGAGCCGTCCCCGGCCGATGGCACATGTGAAATTGGAACTTGAGAACAATCGGATCACCGTTCATGTGGAAGGCGACAAGGGCACGGCCTGGGGCGACCCCGAAACGGGCAAAAGCCGGGCGCACGTGCACGCCTGCGTGTAGCGCGAGTGGCGGCATCTGGACGCTTGCCAGTTTCAGACGCGCATCAAGGCCAGCGTGCCGAGGTTGAAATACGAGAGCGGGCGGGTGGAAGTAGCGGCGCCGCCCGGGGCCGAGCGCAACAGCCGCATCACGGTGCTGATGGAGGCCTTTGGGGTGCCGCTGCTGCAGGGGCCGTCCAACATCGGCTGTGTGGCCAGCCTGATCAAGCTGGATTGGCACAGCGTCAACGCCATCATCAAGCGCGCAGTGAAGTGCGACGTGGTGGGCCGCCAAGCCGAGCCGGTGCGCCACCTGGGGCTGGACGAGAGGAGCTTTGCAAGCAGCCACAACGACGTCAGCGTGCGCACCGACGTCGACGGCTCGCGGGTGCTGGAAGTTACGCCCGCGCGAAAACTCGAAGACGCACAACGCCTGCTGGGCCGCCTGAGCGTCGAGCTGCGCGAGTCGTTGCGCGCCATTGCCATTGCCATGAACATGCGGTCGGTGTACATGAGCGCGACCAACACGCTGCTGGCCAACGCGGACATTGTTCACGACAAGTTCCACGTCTCCAAGTACCTCAACGATGCTGTTGACCAAATCCGGCGCGCCGAGCACAAGCGCCTGGTCGCCCAAGGGGATTCGCCGCTGACGGGAACCCAGCGCGACATCACTACCGCGGCCGCCGAGGGCTTTAACTCGATCATCCAAACTATCAAGGCCGACGCCCGGGGATTGCGCCGCTTCGAGAACTTCCGCATCCGCATCTTGTTCTTCTGCGGCAAGCTCGGTCTTCAGCCGGCCAGTGTTGAATCACCCTGAAATCCACGAGGAGCCTTTTTTTGTCTGAGGGCTTTTCTCAGGCAGAAATTGATGCAGGTCTCCTAGCATTTTTAGGGGAAACGGGATTCGGAACGTCGGGTGATGCTTTGAGCGCTTATGCGCGACAAGCCACAATGTTTCTCGATTTTGGTGTCCAAGCGACCGTTCCGGAACCCACTGGGTTGTTGTTGTTCGTAACGGCTGGATTTGCGCCGATTTTTACGCAACGCAGAAGGCGGACGTTTGCAACCCAATGGCGGCAATAACAGGCGCGCTATGAATTTCCGTACTCGATTGAAGTCAGGGTAAAATTTGGCGAAATCAACGAGCAAGTGCGAGAAAGGCATCCCGGTTATGACACCGCGAACTACAACGGCAGGATTTATCTAGGCAAACGAGGCCGTAGTCCGCGCGCCTTGTGCGCAAGCAGCTACACAATTCATAGTCAAAGCGCGGCGATCACCGCGCTTTTTGTTTTTTAGATCAGGTTTCATCATGGTTCACATTACGCTTCCCGACGGCTCCATTCGCGACTATCCCGGCCCAGTCACCGTGGCCGAGGTGGCTGCATCCATTGGCACTGGCTTGGCCAAGGCCGCCTTGGCCGGCAAGGTTGACGGCAAGGTCGTGGACACCAGTTTTGCAATCGTCAAGGACAGCCCGCTTGCCATCATCACTGCCAAGGACGCCGACGGCCTGGCCGTGATCCGCCATTCCACCGCCCACCTGTTGGCCTACGCGGTCAAGGAACTGTTCCCCGACGCCCAGGTCACCATCGGCCCGGTGATTGAAAACGGTTTCTTTTACGACTTCTCTAATAAGCGCCCATTCACGTTGGAAGACCTGGCCGTCATCGAAAAAAAGATGACCGAGCTGGCCAACAAGGACGAAGCTGTCACGCGCCGCGTTTTGCCACGCGACGAAGCTGTGGCCTATTTCAAAGGCTTGGGTGAGCACTACAAGGCCGAGATCATTGCCAGCATTCCGGCCAATGAAGACGTGTCGCTCTACCGCGAAGGCGCGTTTGAAGACCTGTGCCGCGGCCCGCACGTGCCCAGCACCGGCAAGCTCAGACATTTCAAGCTGATGAAGCTGGCCGGGGCTTATTGGCGCGGTGACCATCGCAATGAAATGCTGCAACGTATTTATGGCACGGCCTGGGCCACTAAAGACGAGTTGCAACAGCATTTGACGATGCTCGAAGAAGCCGAAAAGCGCGACCACCGCAAATTGGGCCGCGAACTGGACCTGTTTCATATCGACGACCATGCGCCGGGCGTGGTGTTCTGGCACCCCAAAGGCTGGTCGGTCTGGCAGGGCGTGGAACAGTACATGCGCCAGGTCTACCGCGACAACGCTTACCAGGAGGTGAAGGGACCGCAACTGCTGGACAAAACCCTGTGGGAAAAAACCGGTCACTGGGACAAGTACCGCGAGAACATGTTCACAACCGAGTCGGAAAAGCGCGATTACGCCCTGAAACCGATGAACTGCCCCGGCCACATTTTGATTTTTAACCAGGGTATCAAGAGTTACCGAGATTTGCCATTGCGCTTCGGCGAATTTGGCCAATGCCACCGCAACGAGCCCACAGGTGGCCTGCACGGCATCATGCGGGTGCGCGGCTTCACCCAGGACGATGGCCATATCTTCTGCACCGAGGAGCAGATCCTGGACGAATGTGCGGCCTTCACCACGCTCCTGCAAAAGGTCTATGCCGACTTCGGCTTCAAGAACATCATCTACAAGGTCGCCACGCGCCCTGCGCAGCGCATTGGGTCGGAAGAAAGCTGGGACAAGGCCGAGAAAGCGCTGATGGACGGCCTGCGCCGCTCGGGCGTCGATTTTGAAATTTCCCCTGGGGAGGGCGCGTTTTATGGCCCAAAGATCGAATACACGCTGAAGGACGCGATTGGCCGCCAGTGGCAATGCGGCACCATGCAGGTGGACCCGAACATGCCCGAGCGCCTGGGTGCGGAGTATGTGGGTGAGGACGGTGCACGCCATCACCCGGTCATGCTGCACCGGGCCATTGTGGGCAGCCTGGAGCGTTTCATCGGTATTTTGATCGAAGAACATGCGGGTGCCTTGCCGACCTGGCTGGCGCCGGTGCAGGTCGCCGTGCTCTGCATTACCGATGCACAGGCTGAATATTGTCGTGAAATCGCTGCAAAACTGCGGAAATCATTGCCAAATCAAGACCTTAGGGTCATCACCGACCTGCGCAACGAGAAAATAACGCGTAAAATACGCGAGCATTCAATGCAGAAGCTTCCATTTATCCTTGTCGCTGGCGACAAAGAGAAGGAAGCCGGTACTGTTGCAGTGCGCGCTCGGGGCAATCTTGACCTCGGTGTGATGTCCCTCGAAGCCTTTGTGCAAAAAATCGCAGGCGACATTGCTCACAAGTTGTAAGTTTGGTTGATTCAATCACATGAATTGGTCTGATCAGCAGCATGTCCGCGTGTGTTGTGCAGAGTCAGCTATTGTTTTAATAGTCCATATTTTGAAGGATTGAGCCATCGCTACTGAATTTCGTGACCGCCGCCAACGCGAAGAACGCAAACATCGCCTCAACCGGGAAATCATGGCCCCGGAAGTTCGCCTCTCAGGCATTGAAAACGAGCCGCTCGGCGTCGTCAGCCTGATGGACGCCCTGCGCATGGCAGGTGAACTTGATGTTGATCTGGTTGAAATTTCTGCCACGGCGACGCCGCCAGTCTGTCGATTGATGGATTACGGCAAGTTCAAATACCAGGAGCAGAAAAAGGCGGCTGAGGCGAAGTCGAAACAAAAAGTGATCGAGGTCAAGGAAGTCAAATTCCGGCCCGGCACCGACGATGGTGACTACAACATCAAGTTGCGCAATATCAAGCGCTTTTTGGACGATGGTGACAAATGCAAGATCACGCTGCGCTTTCGGGGCCGCGAAATCACGCACCAAGAGATCGGCATAGAACTGCTGAACCGCATGCGCGCTGATCTGGCGGATTTGATTGTGGTGGAGCAGTTCCCCAAACTGGAAGGTCGGCAAATGGTCATGATGATCGCGCCAGGCAAGAAGAAGCAGGGGGCCGCGAAGGTGATCGTGGCGGCGGAGGCCGTCGCGTAGTTTGAATGAATTGAATTTGTGGGGTTTTGGAAATTCAGCGATCCGGGATGAAATGCAATTCTCCCGAAGAGTGAATTTTTGAATCCTCGCGATAAGTGACTCGGGGCCAACAAGGCGGTGAATCGCTCACCGACGCCTCACGAGCACAATGAAGAAGGAGCATTCACATGCCCAAAATGAAGACCAAAAGCGGCGCTAAAAAGCGTTTCCGCGTTCGCCCAGGTGGCACCGTCAAGCGCGGCCAAGCCTTCAAACGTCACATTCTGACCAAGAAGACCACCAAAAATAAACGCCATTTGCGCGGAGCCGTCACGGTGCATGAAACCAATATGGTTTCCATGGCCCAGATGCTGCCCGGCCGTGGCATTTAATTAACGACGAATTAGGAGTAACACATGCCTCGCGTCAAACGTGGTGTAACGGCTCGCGCCCGCCACAAAAAAGTTTTAGCCCTTGCAAAAGGTTTCCGCGGTCGCCGCGGCAATGTCTTCCGGGTCGCCAAAGAAGCGGTGATGAAGGCCGGGCAATATGCCTACCGTGACCGCCGCACCAAAAAGCGCGTGTTCCGCCAATTGTGGATTGCGCGTATCAACGCCGCAGCCCGTCAATGCGGCTTAACCTACAGCCAGTTCGCCAATGGGCTGAAGAAGACCGGCATCGAGATTGACCGCAAAGTCCTGAGCGATATCGCGATCCACGACATGGCTGCGTTTGCAGGCATTGTTGAACAAGTCAAAGCCAAACTGGCGGCTTGATGTTGGCTGCAATTTGCTATTAAAACAAAAGCATATTGCGCAATAACGACAAGGGCTAGGGCTTGAAAAGGCACTAGCCCTTTGTCATTCATGGCTTAAAGACACCGATCCATCCAATGCAATGGCACCCAGAATGAACGACCTAGACTCCCTCGTTGACAAGGCCAAATCAGCCTTTGGCGCCGCTGCCACGCCTGCTGATCTGGAAAACGCCAAGGCGCTGTTTCTGGGCAAGTCCGGCCGCGTCACTGAGTTGATGAAGGGCATGGCGGCCTTGAGTGTGGACGAGAAAAAATCGCGTGGCGCTGCCATCAACCTGGCCAAGCAGGCGATTGAGGCCGGCTTGAACGAACGCAGGCAGGCGCTGGCCGATGCCGAATTGCAAGCCCAATTGCAGGCGGAAGCCATGGACGTGACCTTGCCCGGCCGAAACCGAGGGCAGGGCGGCCTGCACCCCGTGTCGCTCACGCTGGAGCGCATCGAGGCGATTTTTGGCTCCATGGGCTTCGATGTGGCCCAGGGTCCCGAGATCGAAACCGATTGGTTTAACTTCACCGCGCTGAACACCCCTGAAGACCACCCGGCCCGTTCTATGCACGACACCTTTTATGTCGAAGGCGGCTCGGCCACGGCGCCCAATCTGCTGCGGACCCACACCAGCCCAATGCAGATCCGCCATGCCGTGCAGCATGTCAAAAAATATAGCAAAGTATCTAGCAATGACGGGGACAAGAGCGCTGTTTCACCACTCTATTCAGGATCCATGCCTGAAATCCGCGTCATCGCTCCCGGCCGCACCTATCGCATCGACAGCGATGCGACGCACCAGCCCATGTTCCACCAGTGTGAAGGCCTGTGGATTGGCGAGAACGTCAGTTTCAAAGACCTGAAATTCATCTTCGTTGATTTTTGCAAGAAGTTTTTTGAAACCGATGACTTGGTGCTGCGTTTTCGGCCCAGCTTTTTCCCGTTCACCGAGCCCAGCGCAGAGATCGACCTGCAGTTCAGCAGCGGCCCCTTGGCCGGGCGCTGGCTGGAGGTGGCGGGTTCCGGCCAGGTCCACCCCAACGTGGTGCGCAACATGGGCCTGGATCCTGAGAAATACATCGGTTTCGCCTTTGGCATGGGGCCAGATCGCCTGACCATGTTGCGTTACGGCGTGAATGATTTGCGCTTGTTTTTTGACGGAGATTTGCGCTTTTTGTCGCAATTCCAGTAAACCAGAACGATTGAAGCCCTATGCAATTCCCCGAATCATGGTTGCGTGAATTCTGCAATCCGGTGCTGACGACGCAAGAATTGGCCGACGCCTTGACGATGGCCGGTCTTGAAGTGGAAGAACTCAAGCCCGTGGCACCGCCGTTCAGCCACATCGTCGTCGGTGAAATTGTGGAAGCTGTGCAGCATCCCAATGCAGACCGCTTGCGCGTTTGCAAGGTCAATGTGGGGCGACACGAGTTGCTCAACATCGTGTGCGGTGCGCCCAATGCACGTGTGGGCATCCGTGTGCCTTGCGCCCTGGTCGGGGCCGAGCTGCCGCCTGCAGGTGCAGAGGGTGGGAGCGCAGAGCCATTCGTCATCAAGTTGAGCCAACTGCGCGGCGTTGAAAGCCAGGGCATGTTGTGCTCGGCCCGTGAACTCAAATTGTCGGACGATCACGGCGGCCTGCTGGAACTGGGCAGCGACGCGCCGCTTGGGCAAAACATTCGTGACCATCTCAAGCTGGACGACACGCTTTTCACACTCAAACTCACGCCCAATCTGGCCCACTGCCTGAGCGTTTACGGCGTGGCCCGCGAAGTCGCTGCGCTGACGGGTTCACCGCTGCTGAAACCTGAATTTCCGCCGGTCAAGGTTGCCAGCAAGGCCAGCCTGGCCGTCACAATCAGCGCGCCCGAGCTGTGCGGGCGCTTCAGCGGCCGAGTCATCCAGAATGTCAACCCCAAAGCCAAGACACCGCAGTGGATGGTCGACAAGCTGGCGCGTTGCGGCCAGCGCAGCGTCACCGCTTTGGTGGACATCTCCAACTATGTGATGTTCGAATTTGGCCGCCCGACCCACATTTTCGATCTGGACAAAATCCACGGCGGTCTGGATGTGCGCTGGGGCCAGCGCGTGAATGGCGTCGGTGAACAACTCAAACTGCTGAATGGCAACACAGTGACCGTCGATGAAACGGTTGGGGTGATTGCCGACGCGGTGCAAGTCGAGTCACTGGCCGGCATCATGGGCGGCGACGCAACGGCAGTATCGGACGCCACCCAAAATATCTACGTTGAAGCCGCTTTTTGGTGGCCCAAGGCGATCGCCGGGCGTTCACGCCGGTTCAACTTTTCCACCGACGCCGGGCATCGCTTCGAACGCGGCGTTGACCCGAGCCAGACGGTGGCGCATATCGAGCGCATCAGCCAGTTGGTGATCGATATTTGCGGCACGCTCGACACGGCCTGTGGCCCCATGGATGACCAACGCGTCAATGAGCCGGCCGTGGCGCCCGTCACATTGCGCGTGGCCCGCGCCGCCAAAGTCATCGGCATGGCGCTTAGCCAGGCACAGTGTGTTGATGCTTTGGTCCGTTTGGGTTTGTCCGTCACCGAGGGGAACGGAGAAGTGACCGTGACGCCACCTGCGTATCGCTTCGACCTTCAGATTGAAGAGGATCTGATCGAAGAAGTGATCCGCATGGTCGGGTACAAGCACCTGCCTGACACGGCACCATTGGCGCCGATTTTCGCCAAAATCCGCCCAGAGTCGCAACGCAGCCCGTTTTCGGTGCGTCGGACCTTGGCGGCCCTGGGTTACCAGGAAACCATCAACTTCAGCTTTGTGGAGGCGCGCTGGGAGCATGAATTTGCGGGCAACCCCGATCCCATCCGACTGCTGAATCCCATCTCCAGCCAGATGAGCGTCATGCGCTCGTCTCTCCTGGGGTCCTTGCTGCAAGTGTTGAAGTTCAACCTGGTCCGCAAGGCACCGAGGGTTCGGGTGTTTGAGCTGGGTCGGGTGTTTTTGCGGGATGCGAAGGTGCAAAACTCAGACACCACGGTGCAAGGCTTTCACCAGCCGATGCGGGTGGCCGGTTTGGCAGGTGGTCCTGAAAACGCCATGCAATGGGGCATGCCCGATCAAGCGGTTGATTTTTTTGACGTCAAGGGCGACGTACAGGCCCTGCTCGCGCCGTTGACGCCCGTGTTTGAGCCTTGCAGCCACCCGGCTATGCATCCGGGCCGTTGCGCCGAAGTCAAGTTCGAAGGCGTGTCCATCGGTTGGGTGGGTGAACTGCATCCTAAGTGGCGCCAGGCCTATGACTTGCCTTACGCACCGCTCCTGTTCGAACTGGACCTCGACGCCGTGCTGATGCGACAAATTGCCGCGTTCAAATCAGTGCCCAAACGCCAGGCGGTTGAACGGGACATCGCCGTCATGGTGGCCGAAAACATCAACCACGCCATGCTGATGGCCTCCATCTGGTCTGCCCCAGTCGGCGGTTTGCTCAAGGACGCCTGCCTGTTTGACATCTACCGGCCGAAGTTATCCAAAGGCGATGTGCTAAGTGAAGCGGGCGGCACTTCTTCGGGCACCACTTTTACAACAGCCCCAGAGAAAAGTCTGGCCGTTCGCTTGACCCTGAACGGCGAGGACGCTAACCTGACTGAGGCGCAGATCGACGCTGCGGTGCAGGCCATCGTGGCGCAATTGGCGTCCGACGTGTCAGCCAGGCAACGTGCCTGATACAAAATAAATAGCACACTAGCCATCATTGGCGGGGACATGACATGGATTTTGCTGTAGAAAGCCTGGAAACACCAGCACTGACCAAGGCGCAACTGGCCGAACTGCTGTTTGAACACATCGGCCTGAACAAACGCGAATCCAAAGACATGATTGATGCGTTTTTTGACCTGATTTCAGCCAGCCTGGTGGAGGGAACCGATGTCAAAATTTCGGGCTTTGGCAACTTTCAGATCCGCACCAAGGCACCTCGGCCAGGGCGCAATCCCCGCACGGGCGAGGCCATTCCCATTCGCGCACGAAAAGTCGTGACGTTCCACGCCAGCCACAAGCTCAAAGAGCAAATCCAGGTTTAGCGCGTTCGCCTCTTGGCAAGTGAAAGGCTCAATTTCGCGTTGGGTCGTGTCGGGTGCCTAAAAACATGAAACGAGTGGCCGTGCGATTTTTGGCGAGGGGTACTTCTTGTTTCTTTCAGGCCACAGGAAAATTCAGCTTTACAAGACGTTCGAACTTAGAGTAACCTCGAAGCTTTATCTCCTACAGCATTGATTTAAATGGAGAAAGCGCTCCCCGCCATTCCTTCTAAACGCTATTTCACCATCGGTGAAGTCGGCGACCTTTGTGGCGTCAAACCGCATGTGCTTCGTTATTGGGAGCAGGAATTCACGCAACTGCGCCCGATGAAGCGGCGCGGCAACCGTCGCTATTACCAGCACCATGAGGTGTTGATGATCCGCCGCATCCGCGATCTGTTGTATGACCAGGGCTTCACCATCAGCGGTGCCCGCAACAAAATGCAGGAAATCATCCAGGCCGAACGCGATAAAAAACGCAACGGCGAGGTGATGCTGGAGGGCGTTGAGGTGCTGGAGATGGACGATTCAGACCTCGCGGATTTTGACGACAGCCAGATGCAGGCGCCCTCGGCAGCGGGGTTCGAGCAGCTCTTGCAAGTGCGCCGGGAATTGTTTGAAATCCGTGACCTGCTGGCGCTGTCATATTGATCCGCCATTGGCAATTTCAGTTCCGTCAATTTGCCGGTTTTTGATCTCGGCTCCTGAACTGCGCCGTCAAGCTCAGGCTATAATTCTGCTCTAGTTCGGTGTGTGGCGCAGCCTGGTAGCGCACTTGCATGGGGTGCAAGGGGTCGAAGGTTCGAATCCTTTCACACCGACCATTAGGTACTTTAAAGGCCGCTAAGAATAGACACTTAGCGGCCTTTTTCATTGGTAAATAGGCAACTCACGCACTACTAGCCACTAACGGGGCCTATTGACTGCCAAGCAAAAGCGGGGGAACATACGGGGGAACAAGTCGGGGTAAACAGGGTTTTGGGGGTAGTTGTTCCCCCATCTCGCAGTGAAAGCCCGGTTGTTCCCCCAGTCTGATCTAGGAGTTGTTCCCCCATGTTGACCGATGCTGAATGCAAAAACGCTACCTGCCCACCGGGAAAGAAGCGGGAGCGGCTGGCTTGTTCTGGTGGTTTGTATTTGGAAGTCAGTCCGGCGGGTTCAAAGCGATGGTTTTACAAATACCGCAAAGATGGCAAAGAAGGCCGCATGGCGCTGGGCAGTTACCCGGGCGTGGGCGCGAAGGATGCCCGCAAAGCCCGTGACGCGGCGAAGCTGAAAAAGTCCACCGGGGTTGATCCGGTACAGGTGCGCAAGGTTGAAAAACTGAAAGCCGCGACACCGGACGCTGACACTTTCAAGGTTACAGCGCTGGAATGGTACGCAATGAAGCTGGACAGTTGGAGTAGTCATTACGCCATCCGGGAAAAGCGCAACCTTGAAAAAGACTTGTTCCCCTTTTTGGGTGCGCGGCGTATTGGCGAAATTGAGGCGATAGAGCTACTGGCCACGGTGCGCAGGGTAGAGGAACGCGGCGCGTTGGATGTTGCACACCGGGTATTGACCACGGCGGGGCAAGTCTGGCGCTATGCAGTGGCCACGGGCCGCACGCCACGCGACATTACCGCCGATATACGCGGCGCATTGAAGCCCCACCACGGCAAACACTTTGCGGCGATTACCGACCCGGTAAAACTAGGTGAACTGATCCGCGTGATCCGTGGCTATCAGGGCGGGCCGATAGTGCGGGCGGCGCTGCAATTGGCACCGATGCTATTTCAGCGGCCTGGCGAACTGCGGGCGGCGGAATGGGCAGAGTTTGACCTTGATGGTGCCATGTGGACTATTCCAGCGGCACGCATGAAACGCAGCGTTGACGGTAAGCGCAACGGCGATCCCCACCAAGTGCCGTTGCCCACGCAGGCAGTGGAAATACTGCGCAAGCTGCACCCGTTAACCGGGCATGGCAAATTGTTGTTTCATGGTGAGCGTAGCCACGAAAGGCCAATCAGTGACAACACCCTACGGGCGGCGCTGTTGACGCTGGGTTATGGGCCGGACGCACAGAGCGTGCATGGTTTCCGTGCCACGGCACGCACGCTGCTAGCCGAGGAATTGAACATTGACCCGCTGGTGATCGAGGCGCAGCTAGCCCACGCCGTGAAGGATGCAAATGGTCGGGCATACAACCGCACACAGTACCTAAAGCATCGGACTACCATGATGCAGCAATGGGCGGACTATCTGGATAAGCTGGCGCAGGGTGCGGACGTGATTCCGTTCAAAGCAGCATGACCGCCGAGTG
>JANYCG010000261.1 GCA_025360385.1 Burkholderiales bacterium
ATATTTGGCGGCAATGGCTACATCAACGACTACCCGCTGGGCCGTCTGTGGCGTGACGCCAAGCTGTATGAAATCGGCGCCGGCACCAGTGAAATCCGCCGCATGCTGATTGGGCGGGAGCTGTTTGCAGAAACCTGCTGATTTACCACCTCTAAGTCCAGCGAAAATAACGACATGACCACCTCATTACAAGACCTCTTCGTCCACAACCGCGCCTGGGCAGCGCAGATGGAGCGCGAGCGGCCGGGGTTTTTCACCGGCCTCAAAAACCAGCAAAGCCCCAGGTACATGTGGATTGGCTGCTCGGACAGCCGCGTGCCGGCCAACCAGATCACCGGGCTGGAGCCGGGCGAGGTGTTTGTGCACCGCAACGTGGCCAACCTGGTGGTGCATTCGGATCTCAACGCCTTGTCCACCATCCAGTTCGCCGTCGAGCGGCTCAAGGTGCAGCACGTGATGGTGGTGGGGCACTATGGCTGCTCGGGCGTGCAGGCAGCGCTGGAGGGCGTGCGCATTGGCCTGGCCGACAACTGGCTGCGCCATATTCAGGACGTGCGCAACCGCCACCGCGCCCTGCTCGATGCCTTGCCCGAACTAGACCGGCTGGATGCGCTGGTCAAGTTCAATGTGATTGAGCAGGTGGTCAACGTGGCGCATAGCACGGTGTTGCAGGATGCCTGGAGCCGCGGCCAGACCATCAGCCTGCATGGCTGGGTCTATGGCGTGCATGATGGCCTGTTGCAGGACTTGCACATGACCGTCAGCGGCCCACATGGCCTTGAAGCCTTGTACAAAGCAGCCATTCAGGCTATTGTTCCTGTCACTGCTGCATAGTTTGCTATATTAATAGCAGCGTTTAGAAGGCCATGTTTCCCCAGCGACTCGACTCCACCCTGGCCTACGACATTGCCAAGGCCATGATGGACGGCTTCAACCGCCACTACCGCCTGTTCCGCACCGAGTCCGCCCGCGCCAAGCACCGGTTTGAAACCGCAGACTGGCACGGACAACAACGCGCCCAGCGCGAGCGCATCGAGTTTTATGACTTGCGCGTCAAGGAGTGCTCCACCCGGCTAGAGCGCGAGTTCAAGGCCGATGGCCAGCCCATGGACATCTGGCAGCAGGTCAAGCTGCATTACATCGGTCTCTTGGTCAACCACCACCAGCCCGAGCTGGCTGAGACGTTTTTCAACTCGGTGACGACCAAAATATTGCACCGCACCCATTTCCACAACGACTTCATTTTTGTGCGCCCGGCGGTCAGCACGGAGTACATTGAAAACGGTGAATCCGAGGCCCGCCCCACCTACCGGGCCTACTACCCCACGCTGGAGACCCTGCAAGCCGTACTGGTGAGCGTGGTGCAGGACTTTGACTTGCGTGTTCCGTTTGCCAACCTGCCGCGTGACGCCGGTTTTGTGGTGGCCGCCTTGGGCAGCCGTTTGCTGGATGTCAAACTGCGCGCCAATTTCCAGATCCAAGTGCTGACCAGCCTGTTCTTTCGCAACAAGGGCGCTTACGTGGTGGGCAAACTCATCAACGGTTTCAACGAATTTGCATTTGCCCTACCCATTTTGCACCAGGACGATGCGGGTGTTGATGCGCCTGCGCTGGAGATTGACGCGGCCCTGTCCGGCGAAGACGACCTGCTGATGCTGTTCAGTTTTGCGCGCGCTTATTTCATGGTAGACATGGAGATCCCCTCGGCCGATGTGCAATTTTTGCGCAGCATGATGCCGCGCAAGCCGCGCAATGAAATCTACAACGCACTGGGCCTGGCCAAGCAGGGCAAGACCCTGTTTTACCGTGACTTTTTGCACCACCTGCGCCATTCCAGCGACAAGTTCCGCATTGCGCCCGGGATCAAGGGCATGGTGATGCTGGTATTTGACCTGCCGTCCTTCCCCTACGTGTTCAAGGTCATCAAGGACTATTACCCGCCGCAAAAAGACACCACGCGCGAGCAGATCAAGGGCAAATACCTGTTGGTCAAACAGCATGATCGGGTGGGCCGCATGGCCGACACCCTGGAATACAGCGGGGTGGCGTTTCCGCGTGAGCGTTTTGATGACGAGCTGATCGCCGAACTGGAGAAGTTTGCACCCAGCCAGTTGGAGATCAGCGACCGTGACGGCGACGGCCGCATCGAGGTCATCATCAAACACGTCTACATCGAGCGGCGCATGATCCCGCTCAACATCTATTTGCAGGAAGCGTTTGATGCCGGTGGCGCCAGGCCTGACGTGGGTGTTAACCCGGCTACGGCCGATGCCGGTGCCTTGCGCGCGCGCGAGCAGATTGAACGCGGCGTGTTCGAATACGGCAACGCCATCAAAGACCTGGTGGCGGCCAACATCTTCCCAGGCGACATGTTGTGGAAAAACTTTGGCATCACCCGCCATGGCAAGGTGGTGTTTTACGACTACGACGAGATCGAATACATCACCGACTGCAACTTCCGCGTGGTGCCACTGCCACGCAACGAAGAAGAGGAAATGAGCGGCGAGGTCTGGTACACGGTCGGCCCCAAGGATGTGTTCCCCGAAACTTTTGGCCCGTTTCTTCTGGGCAACCCGGCGGTGCGAAGTGTCTTTATGAAGCACCATGCCGACCTGCTGGACGCAGCCTTCTGGCAAGGCCACAAGGAGCGCATCCAGGCGGGGCATGTGCTGGATGTGTTTCCGTATGAACGCGAAAAGCGGTTTGCAAATTTACAGGAGAAAGCCAATGTCTGATTCCACTGCCAAGGTCGATGCCGACCCCATCGTCATCGTCGGCGCGGCCCGCACACCCATGGGCGGCTTCCAGGGCGATTTTTCATCGCTGGCCGCGCATGACCTGGGCGGGGCCGCCATTCAGGCAGCCGTTGAACGCGCCGGTGTTTCGCCCGCGCTTGTCACAGAAGTCCTGTTTGGCAATTGCTTGATGGCGGGCCAGGGCCAGGCGCCCGCGCGCCAAGCGGCGTTCAAAGGCGGTTTGCCCATTAGCGCGGGCGCAGTCACGCTGTCCAAAATGTGCGGCTCGGGCATGAAGGCGGCCATGATGGCGCACGACATGCTGTTGGCGGGCAGCCATGAGGTGATGGTGGCAGGCGGCATGGAGAGCATGACCAACGCGCCGCACTTGCTGCTCAAGGGGCGCAGCGGCATTCGTATTGGCCATGACCGGGTGATGGACCACATGATGCTGGACGGCCTGGAAGACGCCTACGAGGCCGGTCGCTCCATGGGCACCTTTGGCGAAGACTGCGCCGCCAAGTACGGCTTCACCCGCGCCCAACAAGATGCCTTTGCCACGACCAGTGTGCAGCGTGCCCAGGCGGCCACCCAGTCCGGCGCGTTCGCGGCTGAGATCACGCCCGTTACCGTCAAGGGACGGGCAGGCGAGGTGGTCATCAGCATCGATGAAGGGCCCGGCAAGATCAAGCTGGACAAAATCCCGGCGCTCAAACCTGCGTTCAAAAAAGACGGCACCATCACGGCGGCCAGCAGCTCCAGCATCAACGACGGCGCGGCGGCCATGGTGTTGATGCGCGCCTCCACCGCAGCCA
>JANYCG010000293.1 GCA_025360385.1 Burkholderiales bacterium
CGCGGCCTGGCGACCGTTGGCAATGACCTGTTGACCTACTTTGGCGGTGTGTTGACCGCTTGGGACAGCGGCACGGGTGCCAATCTGGGCTCCACCGTTTTGAACGGCGCAGGCACAAGTTTTGACTCTGATTTCAGCTACAGCTACGCCAACGGCCAATTCTGGGTGGTGGACGGGGCTGGCGGCACCTGGCGCGGTTATGACGTGGGACTGTCTGCCAACAATAACCAAGTGCCTGAGCCATCAACGCTGGTGCTGCTGGGCCTGGGCTTGCTGGGCTTGGGCGCTTTGCAAAAACGCAAAGCCTAAGACACACAGGTTCGTTTTGCCACCGAGGTTTGCTGTGCAGACCTGCGGTTCATTTCAAAAAGCCATGGGCAGATTTGCCGATGGCTTTTTTGTTGGGCGGGCCGTTTTTTGCCCATGCGTGGGATGGTGATTCAAAAATTTACTTGCTATACATAATGAAGCTGCTCACGCATACCACACGGGGACATAAAGCACTTTTACCCTTGCAACTGCTCCACCACACAAAACGAGGCCGCGTAATCAGTCTCGTCGGTCACGCTGACGTGGGCTGTCAATTTTCGGGACTCAAACCAGTCCTTCAAAGCGCCATGCAACACGATGACCGGCTTGCCCGCCTGGGGCTGGCCTTGCGGGATTTTGCCAATTTCACAACTTCGCCAGGTCATGGGCATGGTCATGCCCAGGCCAATGGCTTTGCTGAAGGCTTCTTTAGCGCTGAAGCGGGTGGCCAGGTATCGCAGGCCGCGTTCGGGCCAGCGTGCGCTGCGGGCGCGCCAAGTGGCCAATTCAGCCTCTGACAATATTTTTTCTGCAAACCGCTCGCCATGCCGGTCCAGGCTTTCACGGATGCGGCGGATGTCGCAGATGTCGGTGCCAATGCCGTAGATCATGGCCCCCACACTCCTGTGCTGTGCCGCTTGCCGTTCCCCGTGTTATTCATCGGAGGGCTCCAGACAGGCCAAATACGCCCGCACGGCAGCGGCGTAACCCAGCTCCAGCGCGTCCGACATCAGAGCGTGGCCGATGGAGACCTCCTGCACGCCCGGCACCGCGCGCACAAACGCGGCCAGGTTGTCGCGGTTCAAATCGTGTCCAGCATTGAGCCCCAGGCCCAGCGCCGTGGCGGCTTGGGCGGCTTTGGCGAATCTGGCGATTTGAATGCCCTGCTGGGCGGTGCCCCAGGCCGCAGCAAACGGCTCGGTGTACAACTCCACCCGGTCTGCGCCTACCGCTTTGGCCAGCGCCATGGCCTCGGGGTCGGCGTCCAGGAACAGGCTGACGCGTACCCCCAAGCGTTTGGCCTGTGCGATCAGGGGGCGCAGCCTGTCAGCGTCCCGCGCCAGATCCCAGCCATGGTCGCTGGTGGGCTGGTTTTCAGAATCAGGCACAAAGGTGCACTGGTGCGGCTTGAATTCGCGCACCAGACCCATCAGGTTTTGCAGGGGATTGCCTTCGATGTTGAACTCGCGACCGGGCCAGTTTTTGAGCAGGGCAGACAGATCGGCGACGTCCGGCACCCGGATATGGCGCTCGTCCGGGCGCGGGTGCACGGTGATGCCCGCCGCACCGGATTGCAGGCTAATCTCGGCTGCGCGGGTGACGCTGGGGTAAGGCAAGTTGCGCCGGTTGCGCACCTGCGCGACGAGGTTGACGTTGACTGAAAGTTTGGTTTTAACAGGTGTGTTCATGCTTGCAGCGCGTTCAAGTCCAGCATCATCTGCCGGGTGCGCAGCGTGGTCACGCCGCAATGGTAGTTCAGCAATGTGCGCAATTGCGGCTTGAGCTCGGCCATCACGTCGGCACAGGCCCGCAACGTGGTGGTGAAGGGGGCGTGCTCCACCAGCGAGGCTTGCAAGGCCAACCACTGCCCGCCTGTCAAACTGGCGCCGTCCTGCTCGCCGTGTTGGCGCAGGCCGCCCTCGGGCACCAGGCAATAGCGCATCGCCATGTCCAGGCCGCCCAGCGTCATGGTTTGCGCATCCAGCAGGGGCAGCAGGCCAATCTCGCGCAGCAGCAGCAATTCGAAAGTGCGCAACGCCGCTTGCAAGGCCTCGCCGTGGCTGGAGGCGATCACCTGCACCACGTTGGCGTAGACATCAAACAGGCGCGGATGCGGATCGTCGCGGGCCATCAGTTTCAACAGCAGTTCGTTGAGGTAATACCCCGACATCAAGGCGTCGCCCGTGGGCATGACGTGCCCACCCATCCACTCTGCCCCCTTGAGCGTGCGGATTTCGGCGTCTCCGCCATAAGCGACGTGCAAGGGCTGTAAGGGCAGCAAAATTGGCCGGAAATTCGAACTGGGTTTCTTCGCGCCCCGGGCCACCAGTGCGACGCGGCCATGGTGCCGCGTGAACACTTCGAGGATCAGGCTGGACTCGCTCCAGGCGTAGCGGTGCAACACGAAAGCGGGTTCATTAGCTATACGTTTCATAGCTAAATATTCAGCATTGACGGGGACATGGAGTCATTTTACCTCTGAGATGGCAAATTCAACGCCCGGGTCAGGCCACCACCGTCTGGTTGCGGCCCCGCGATTTCGCCTGGTACAAGGCCGCGTCCGCGCGCGCCACAGCCTGGGCGGCGGATTCCGCGTTCTGGTAGGCCACAATGCCAGCCGAAAAAGTGACCTGCAGCTGGGGCTGTTCCGCCCAGACCTCGGGCTGGGACAGGTGGGCTCGCAGACGGCCCAGCACCAGCTCACCTTCTAGCAAAGCGGTCTCGGGCATGAGGACCAGAAACTCTTCGCCACCCCAACGCGCCAGCACGTCTTTGTCGCGCAGCCTGGCCGCGGACTGCCGGGCAAACAGGCGCAGCACGTCGTCACCCGCCGGGTGACCAAAACTGTCGTTGATGCGTTTGAAATGGTCGATGTCCAAAATGCCCACGCAGGTGGCGATTGGCTGGCGCTGTGCGCGGCGCTCTTCATACGCCATCAGCTCCTCCACATGGCGCCGGTTCGGCAATCCGGTCAGGGTATCCTGCCGCGCCAATTTCAGGTTGTCCTGCAAGGCGGATTCCAGCTGCTTTTTCTGCGATTGCAACTGATACCGCAGGTCGCTCAAGCGCCCCGCCATGTGGGCCGCAACCAGCAAACACATGGCGGTGATCAAGACCATCACGAGTTCCAACTGCACATTCATCACACTCAGTTTGAGCCAGTGGGCCAGGCCGGTGTCCAAGGCCATCACAAAAACCGCGAACCAGCCCATGCGCTGGCTTTGCACAGGCCGCAGCGAAAAGGCGCCAAACAGCAGCACCAGGGGCGAGCAAATCAGCAGCCAGCCGCGCACCTCGGGGATCAGCAAATTGGCCTGGCCCAGCATCAGCAGGCCGAATGCCATTTGCGCCATCGTCAGGGACGGGTCGCGAAACCGGCGACTCCAGCCACTGCGGATGGCCAGGTAGAAAAGCAGGGCGCCGACAGGCACCAGCATCCGCAAATACAAGGTCGGGCCCGCGTCGATCAAGCGGGCAAATTCACCGTAGCCATGCATGAGGAGAATGACGGCATAAATGCCCGACGTCATCAACCAGAATTTCAGGTAAAGGCGCTGGGTATAGTCCTGACCCAGAAGCCAGACAAAGGGCAATTTTCGGGCGTCTGCCGACATGTGCAGGCCGCTACAAATGCCGGTTTTTATTCGTAGCCAAAGCTGCGTACCCGCGCCTCGTCGTCAGCCCAGCCCGAACGCACCTTGACCCACATCTCGATGAACACTTTGGCGTCCATGAGTTTTTCAAGCTCCACGCGGGTCTCAGTGCCGATGCGCTTGATTCGCTCACCCTTGTCGCCAATGACCATGGCTTTGTGCGTGTCGCGCTCGACCACGATGGTGGCGGCGATTTTGACCAGGCGTTTTTGTTTGCCACGCCCGGCTACTTCGTCAAACTTGTCGATGACGACCGTGGAGGTGTAGGGCAACTCGTCGCCGGTCAGGCGAAAAAGTTTTTCGCGCACGGTTTCGCTGGCCAGGAACTTTTCGCTGCGGTCGGTTAACTCGTCTTGGGCATGCCACCAGGCCTGTTCTGGCAGATATTTTTCGCAGATGGCCAGCAGTCGTTCAATGTCTTTGGCGTTTTTGGCCGACATGGGCACAAACTCTGCAAACGGGTGGCGCTGCTGCATCTCTTGCAGCCAGGGCGCAATGTCGCCACGCCGGTGCACTTGGTCCAGCTTGTTGGCAACCAGCAGCGTGGGGATGTCTTTGCCGAGCAAGGCCAGCACCTTGGCGTCGGCCTGGTTGAACTGGCCCGCCTCCACCACCAGCAGAATCAAGTCGACGTCGCCCACTGCGCCTTGCACAGTTTTGTTCAGCGAGCGGTTCAGCGCGTTGTTGTGGCGGGTCTGGAACCCGGGCGTGTCGACAAACACAAACTGCGTCGCGCCCTGGGTGCGCATGCCGGTGATGCGGTGGCGCGTGGTTTGCGCCTTGCGCGAGGTGATGCTGATTTTTTGCCCCACCAAGGCATTGAGCAAGGTGGATTTGCCCACGTTGGGTTTGCCAACTATGGCGATCAGGCCACAGTGCTGGGCATCTGCCGCGACAGATGCTGCTTGTGGGGCTGCTGTTGAGGCTGCTGTTGAGGCTGAAGCCGACGCCACTGAAGGCAGGCCTCTCTTGCGGCCCTTCAACATCCCGGAGATCAGGTCTTCGAGGTCGTCTTGCGGTTCAACTGTGCCGGATGTTCCCGTAGTATTTAGCTGTTCAGCTATCTTTTTTGAAGCAGTCATAGTTTGGTGCGGGATTTCAGAGTCTGCAACATGGCGGTTGCGGCCGCTTGCTCACCCGCACGGCGCGAGCCACCAATGCCGCGCTCGGCAACGTTGAGTTCGATCACTTCACATTCAACGTCAAAGGTTTGCTTGTGCGCGGCGCCCAGGGTTGCCACCACCCGGTACATTGGCACCTTCATCTTGCGCGCCTGCAACCACTCCTGCAATTCCGTTTTTGGGTCTTTGCCGATGGCCTGCATGGTCGGGTTGATTTCGACCGACTGAAACAAACGCTGCACCAGGTTTTGCGCTGCCACAAAGCCGGCGTCAAGGTAGACCGCGCCAATCACGGCTTCCAGCGCATCCGCCAAAATCGAAGGCCGTTTTTGGCCGCCCGACCGCACTTCACCCTCGCCCAGGCGAATCACGTCTGGCAGGCCGAGTTCAACCGACAGCAGGTGCAGTGTTTCCTGGCGGACCAGATTCGCCCGGACGCGAGATAAATCGCCTTCTGGCAACTCGCTCAATTGCCGGTACAGCAGATCCGAGACGGCCAGGCTCAACACTGAATCACCCAAAAATTCGAGGCGCTCATTGTGATCGCTGGAGAAACTGCGGTGCGTCAGTGCCAGCGCCAGCAATGCGGGCGCAGCAAATTCATGCTGCAAGCGCTTTTGCAGGGCCGCCAGGGGGTTTAATCCGGCATCGGCTGAGCCCAGCGGCACCTGGGCAGCCAGACGGGCATTCACTTGGCCACGACCGCCGCAAGGGGCGTCATTTTGAGCGGCCTTCGTATTTCAGCGTCAGGTAGGCGGGGCCGGTCAGATGAATTTCACGCTGGTAGGCGAAACTCACCACAATCTTGTCGTTTTCTTTGGTGACTTCAATTTCTTTGCCACTGATGGACTTGATGTCGTCAATGGCGCAGGCCTTGTCGAACAGCGTCCGGATTTCAGCCGGCGTGCTGCCCGTTGCCGCTTTGCTGACGGCTTTGTTCACCGCCTGATACTCCAGGAAGGTGGGAAACACCTGGGCCAGAACCACGCCCGCCACGGCCAAAAGGCCGCCAAAAAACAGTATCCCAATAAAGGAGATGCCGCGTTGTCCTGATCTTTGCCGAGTCGTCATAAAGTTACCTTTGCCGCATTGGAGATGGCCGCCACCAGCGCATCTTGAAAAAAGTCGTGTGACCTGTGGGTTGGAGGCTTCAATTGAAAGCGCCGATACGCTTGAGGTTACCAAAATTCATCCACACAAAAAAGGCCTTGCCAACGATATTTTTATCTGGCACGAAGCCCCAATAACGCGAATCCAGCGAGTTGTCGCGGTTGTCGCCCATCATGAAATAGTGGCCCTCGGGCACTTTGCAAACCACGCCTTCGACGCTGTAGACGCAGTTTTGCTTGTTTGGAAAATCATCGACACCCGGCACAAAAGCGGGACGGTCGTCGTCGTTGAGCAAGCGGTGGGGCTTGTCGCCCAGTTTTTCCTCAAACTGCTTGAAATAACGCATGGCGTCGTCGTCGAAAAACTCTGGCACTGACTGCGTGTTGACCACTTTGCCATTGATGGTCAGGCGCTTGTTCAGATAGGCCACTTCGTCGCCGGGCGTGCCGACCACGCGCTTGATGTAGTCCTGGCTTGGCCGGGGCGGGTAACGGAATACCATCACGTCGCCGCGTTGGGGTTTGTTGCCGTCCGTGATTTTCAGGTTCAACACCGGAAGTCGCACACCATAGGTGAATTTATTGACCAGTATCAGGTCGCCCACCATGAGCGTGGGAATCATGGAGCCAGAAGGAATTTTGAATGGCTCGAACAAAAAAGATCGCAGCAAAAACACCGCGATGATCACCGGGAAGAGCCCCGCCGTCCAGTCCAGCCACCAGGGTTGCGCCAGCACATTGTTTTGCGCTTCAGCAACGTGGGTGTCAATCTGGGTGATGCCCTGCTTGACCAGATTTTCACTGCGCTGCTTGATTTGGGCCTCCAAAGCCTCGGCCGCTTTGACGCGTTGGGGCAAAAAGAAATACCGCTCGGCCAACCAGTAAATGCCAGTGACCACCGTGGCCATGAACAGCAACAATGCGAAATTGCCTTCAATATAACCAAGGTACCAGGAGGTAGCGTAGCCCACAAAAGCAGCAAGGACCAGGGCGGTCAAGCTTGACATGGCGTTGGTCATCAGTCTTCCACCTGCAAAATTGCCAAAAATGCTTCTTGCGGCACCTCGACTGAACCAATTTGCTTCATGCGTTTTTTACCTGCTTTTTGCTTTTCGAGAAGTTTCTTTTTGCGGCTGATGTCGCCGCCATAACACTTGGCGATCACGTTCTTGCGCAGCGCCTTAATTGTCTCACGTGCGATGATGTTGGCCCCGATGGCTGCCTGGATGGCGACGTCATACATCTGGCGCGAAATGATCTCGCGCATTTTGGCGACCACGGCGCGGGCCCGGTATTGCGATTGGGAACGGTGCACGATGATGGACAGCGCATCTACCTTGTCGCCGTTGAGCAGAATATCCACCTTGACCACGTCGGCCGCCCGGTATTCCTTGAACTCGTAGTCCATGGACGCATACCCGCGCGAGACCGATTTGAGCTTGTCAAAGAAGTCAAGCACGATCTCCGCCAGGGGCATCTCGTAGGTCAGCATGACTTGCCGGCCATGGTAGGCCATGTTCATCTGCACGCCGCGCTTCTGATTGGCCAATGTCATGACCGAGCCGACGTATTCCTGCGGCATGTACAGATGCACTGTGACGATGGGCTCGCGGATTTCGTCCAGACGGCCCTGGTCAGGCATCTTGGACGGGTTCTCGACCATCTTCACGCTGCCATCGACGCCGACGACCTGGTAGACGACGCTCGGAGCCGTGGTGATCAGATCCTGGTCAAACTCGCGCTCCAGGCGTTCTTGCACGATCTCCATGTGCAGCAGGCCCAAAAATCCGCAACGAAAGCCAAAACCCAAGGCCTGGCTGACCTCGGGCTCGTAATGCAATGACGAGTCGTTGAGTTTGAGCTTTTCCAGGCTATCGCGCAGACCTTCGTACTGGTTGGCCTCAGTCGGGTACAGGCCGGCGAACACCTGGGGCTGGATTTCCTTGAAACCGGGTAACGCCTGGGTGGCGGTAAAAGCCGCCCCGCCGGTGCCGAGCTTGATCAGGGTGATGGTGTCGCCCACTTTGGCCGCCTGCAATTCACGGATGCCGGCAATGATGTAACCGACCTCGCCCGCTTCGAGTGATTCGCGTGGCTCGTTGGCGGGCGTGAACACGCCCAGGCTGTCGGCGTTGTAGGTGGTCTCGGTGGCCATCATCTTGATGCGTTCGCCTTTGACCAGCCGGCCATCGACCACACGCACCAACATGACGACGCCGACATAGGTGTCAAACCAGCTATCGACAATCATGGCGCGCAGGGGCCCTTCGGGATTGCCCTTGGGCGCCGGGATGCGTGCGACGATGGCTTCGAGGATTTCATCGATGCCCATGCCGGTTTTGGCCGAGCAGGGAATCGCGTCGGTCGCGTCGATGCCGATCACGTCTTCAATTTCCAGCCGCGCGTTGTCAGGGTCGGCATTGGGCAAGTCCATCTTGTTGAGCACGGGGACCACTTCCACACCGAGCTCCAGCGCGGTGTAGCAGTTGGCCACCGTCTGCGCTTCAACACCCTGGCTGGCGTCGACGACAAGCAAAGCGCCCTCGCATGCTGACAATGAGCGCGAGACTTCATAAGAGAAGTCGACATGTCCCGGCGTGTCGATCAAATTGAGGTTGTAAGCCACGCCGTTTTGCGCTTTGTATTGGAGCGAAGCGGTCTGCGCCTTGATGGTTATCCCACGCTCCTTTTCAATATCCATCGAGTCCAAAACCTGCGCTTGCATTTCGCGTTCCTGCAGTCCGCCGCAGCGTTGAATCAGACGGTCAGCGAGTGTTGATTTGCCATGGTCAATGTGCGCGATGATTGAAAAATTTCTGATGTGATTCATCAACGATGGGCTTCAAGTGATTGAATTAAAACGGGGAGGGAAAAGAAAAAAGGGCGCGTCGTGAAACGGCGCGCCCTGAACCAACAATCTTTGGCAACTGCGAAGGTTGGAGTTTCATTGTAGGCAAAAAGACCAGGTTGAACATGTGGTGCAAGGCCAACTCAGGGTCGTTGCTGCGTAGCAACATGAAACTTATTAACAGCTTATTCACAGTTTTGAAAGGAAAGGTCTGGACAACTTGTGGGTGAACTGTGGATCGGCTGTGGGCCAATCAGTTTCATCCCGTAATGTGGTGTCAGGCATTTTTGATATGCCTTAATGTCACGCCAGAAGTACCTTATTCTAACCAATTTCGCATTCAAGCGAATTTAATGTTAGTAGTCGCAAACATTTAATGCTATTTTTTGAGGTAAAAAATAATTTGAAAAAATAAGACCTGATGATAGAAAACCCACAAATGCCCCCATCAATGAGTCAGGCATTTAACCGGTCTTGCGGGAAATATCACTTATTTGACGGGCCGAATCACAGCGTATTGCGCCCACTCACCCCGACGGAACAGCAGGTTGACGGCCTTGTTTTTGTCGATCTTGGACACCGCCGCCTCAAAGTCTTTGACGCCGGAGATTTCAGCGTTGGCGATCGCGACAATCACGTCGCCTTCACGCACGCCCGCTCTTGCCGCGCCGTCCACCGCAGTCTCAACCTTGACGCCGCCTTTGATTTTGAGTTCCTTCTTCTGGGCGTCGGTCAACTCACTGACCGTAAGGCCCAGCACTTGCGCCGCAGTGGACGCCTTAGGTTTTTCTTCGCGCTGCGGTGTTTTCACAGCGACCTTGTCCGGCTCGACTTCGCCAATCACGACGCTCAGGTCTTTGTTGCCACCGCGGCGAAACACCGTCAGCGTGCTTCGGGTTCCGGGTTTGACATTGCCCACCATGCGCGGCAGGTCGCTCGACTTTTCAATCGCCTTGCCTTCAAACTTAACGATGATGTCACCCGCCTCCACCCCGGCCTTTTCAGCAGGTGAACCCGACTCCACACCACGCACCAGTGCGCCCTGGGGCTTGCCAAGTCCAATCGACTCGGCAACTTCTTTGGTCACCTGGTCAATTTGCACGCCGATGCGGCCGCGTGACACGCGACCTGTCGCGCGCAATTGGTCACTGACCCGAACCGCTTCATCCATCGGTATGGCAAAGGAGATGCCCATGAAACCTCCCGAGCGCGAATAGATCTGGCTGTTGATGCCCACCACTTCGCCGCGCATATTGATGAGGGGTCCGCCGGAATTGCCTGGGTTGATGGCCACATCGGTTTGAATGAACGGCAGGTAGTCCCCAGTGTCGCGTTGCTTGGCGCTCACGATGCCGGCAGTGACGGTGTTCTCCAGGCCAAATGGCGAGCCGATGGCCATCACCCATTCACCGACCTTGAGTCGGCTCACGTCACCGACTTTGATGGCGGGCAGTCCTGTGGCTTCGATCTTGACCACCGCGACGTCGCTGCGTTTGTCGAACCCCACAATTTTGGCCTTGAATTCGCGCTTGTCTGTCAGCGTGACCAGCACCTCGTCGGCACCTTCCACCACGTGGGCGTTGGTCATGACAAAACCGTCTGGCGTCAAAATGAAACCCGACCCCACACCGCGGGGTTGTTCCTCTTCCTGCTGCGGGGCCTGGGGGCGATTGGGACGCGGGCTCTGGCGCGGCGCGTTGGGGATAGGCACACCAAATCGCCGGAAGAACTCCAGCATCTCTTCATCGGCACCACCGCCGGTGGCCGCGCGCGCCGTCACCTTTTCAAGCGTTCGGATGTTGACGACTGAAGGGCCGACCTGTTCCACCAGATCCGTGAAATCAGGCAAGGTGCGAGTCTGGGCATGGGTTTGTGCCAGCGGCGCCAAAGCCAGGGTGGCGGACACCACGACACGGCCGACCAGCAAGGCCCAATTATTCGCATGGATTAATTTCATCTGCAACCTCTTAAAAATCAAACAGAACAAACCAGTGTGAATTCAGTTAACGCAAACAGTTCTTGAAGCGCTGACAGTTTTGTGGAATAAGGCACGAATAACCGACGGATTTAGGCCTTCGCCGAACCGACCGACCTATTTTTTACGCTCAAGCCCCTGGACAAAACTCGTCAAGGTCTGCGCTGGCACTTCGCCGACTGCGGTCAACCACCAATCAATCGTTTTATCAGCCGCTTTTTCGGTCAGTCGATACGTCAGGGACTGTGTCGCACCAGTCCCTGCAAGGCCTTCTTTCAGGTGGCGTTGCCGGTCAAAGATTTCCGCAAACAGCGACACCGACGCCAAACCATCTGAAAATATCCATTGCATGGCGCTTTCAGCCTGCGGTCCATCACCCTTGACCACCACCCGTTTGTAGCAACTCATGGGTCTGAACCCAGCAACCGGAGTTTTGAGCATCCAGCCCTCTGCCAGCGCCGTGGTTTTAACCAGATCCGGTCGTTCCACTTTGTAGCCTTCGGTTGCACCCATCATTTGAGTCAGCTTGCTGGCGCTGACGTTGGCATCGAGCTGCAACTCGGAAAATGCCGCCTGCTCCAGTACCCTGCCGTCGGTATCAAGCGTCTGGAGCTTCACCACCAAGCCCGATTTCTTCTCGCTCCAGACACGGTAGCCAAAACGCAAACCGTCTTTGGGCACAAGTTGGACAACATCTGCCTCAAACCCCGCCACCCGCTCCACGCCCGTTTGCCGCGCGGCATAAAACTGCTCAATCGACGAGTTTTGGGTTTTGAGCAAATTAGGGAACAGGCCCATAGACTCACGTTTTTCTGCCAGAGCCGTCTTGCTCTCTGGATGAAAAGTAATGACCTCGTCATTGCGCCGGAAGGTGGAACGCGGCGCCCCGGTCAGGTTTTCAACACGCTCAATTTGCTGCTCACCATCACAGACGTGCCAGATTTTCGCGCTGGCCATGCTGGAAGAGGACGAGACCACAAATACGCCCAGATAGGCCCGGTTGCGCGAGGCTTCATGCATACGCATCAGCCAGTCGGAGATATTGCGCTCTGTCGGCTTTGCGTCGCCTGCGGGGTTGGCAGCGGCCAACACCGCCGAAGAAGCATTCGCCCCGGCAGCGGCATTTGCGCTGGCGTTGCCGATCCCGCCAACCGCTGCATTTGAGTTGCCACCGGCCAACGCCAGCACCGGCAGGCCAGCCAATGCAAGCCCAAGCGTCGCACTGGCCAACCGACGCCGTGCCAGCGGCAAGCGGCCGCCAGCCTTCAGCGACGAAGTCGCGCCAGCAGCAGGGTTGTCTGGGTCCAGGGATGCCATGGTGGCAGGTGAAATCAAAAAATCATCCATCGGGTCAGGGTACAAGGTGAGGATCAATTTCTGAGGCCGTAGTGAAAATGGCCAGATCGGGAGTCCCGGGTCACCGATTGTCACCTTCAAACGTCGCGTTGCGCAAAAAGCCAGCTGGCATCTGAAGTGCCGTGGTGCCGCCAAACTGTTTGTGCGCGGCCATCAAAGCGTCCAGATGCGGATCACGGATCATCACCATGGGCGTTTGCGGCCCCGCAATCGCCGCGCTGGGAGTCCGCGCATCCTGCGCCACGGCAGACACCACCACCGGCGATACCGCCCCAGGGGTTGACTGATTGGCCAGTTGCGGCGTCGACGACGCGTCATTGCCGAAAAATGAGCGCCCCCCGATTGCGCCAACGGTTGCCAGGACCGCAATACCAGCCACTAGACGCCAACTCAGGCGCGCCTCGTTCGCGCTTTGCCTGGACGGCTCAAATCCGCTGACTGTCTCTGGCGCAGGGCCATTTTTAGCTACAAAAAGTGAAGCATTCTGAAGGTCATTCGACATCGACGGCGGGGCCATTCCTTCATGTGCCAAGCGCGCCCGCAGGCGCTCGACAAATCCGGATTCATTCCAGCCCGTCGCCAATTCGGCAGACCGCAATGCATCACCCACTGCATGAAACTCGCGCCAGGCCGCCATGGCTTCAGGCACAGAGTCGACAAGATCCAAGGCCTGTGCAAATTCATCACCCTGCAACTGCCCGTCGGCCAGCAGGCTGATTTGTTCACGCAAGGCCCGACCGCCGGGCGATTGACGGGGCGACGACAGGTTTTGGTTCATAGTCGGATCTCTTGGCCAGACGGCAGCCTGGCATAGTGGGGTTGAAACAATCTCGTCACCTTTACCAGCGCTTGCCAGACTGGTTTTCGAGCAAGGGCTTGACCTTGGCCGAGATCGCTTCTCTGGCCCGGAAGATACGCGACCGAACCGTGCCGATCGGACAATTCATCACGCTTGAAATTTCCTCATAAGTTAGGCCTTCAATTTCACGCAAAGTCACCGCCTGGCGCAGGTCTTCAGGCAGTTCCTGCAGGGCCGCATTCACCACGGCGGCAATTTCAGTGGCCGCGTACAGCGATTCCGGCGTTTCGTCCGTTGTTGGTTCAATTCCGTGACTTTTAGTTTCATCATCGTCGTCGGTTTTGAGGAAACTTTCTGAAACGGTCGGATTGCGCTTGAGCTCCAGAAGCGATTTTTTTGCCGTGTTGACGGCAATCCGGTACAGCCAGGTGTAAAACTGGGCATCTCCCCGAAACTGATGCAAAGCGCGGTAGGCCCGGATAAAGGTTTCCTGAGCGATGTCTTCCACCAAATCCACGTCCCGCACCATGCGGCCAATCAACCGCTGGATGCGCCGTTCGTATTTGACCACCAGCAACTCGAAAGCCCGCTTGTCCCCGGCCTGGCAACGTTCGACCAGCATCCAGTCGCTGTCGGGTGCCGGTGGTGGTGCCGTAACACCCTCCGTCGTCATGCGCTCGACCCTCGTGGTGCCGCTGCAATTTTGGATGTGCCAGGCACGGGAGCGCCGCGCTTGGCCTGGCCCGAACAAATGGCAACCCGCATCAAATGCCACTGAGTGGGGTCGGACCGACGTGCCAGCCAAAACCATTGGCTCCCGGCCAGGGCCTGGTCTTCAAGGGGCCTGAATTCAACCAGCATCCCAAATTGCAAATCAACATGAAGCAGCAAAGTGCCCACGACACTTTGAGGCAGCAAGAGCTGCCAGGCCTCGCCCGTCCAGCGCAACAGCCCCAGAATTGAGCGTTGCCACGACAGCGCGGCGAACAGGCCGGCCCCTGACCAAACCGCCAACGCCAAGGGAAGCCGCCAGGACGCGTGTGGCATTGGCGCAAGCCAGCTGGCACACGCCAGCGCACCCAACAGCCACAGGGTCAACGCTATACCCGCCTGAAACGAGGAACGCCCCACCGGGTAACTGACCGCTGGGGCGTCGCGCATGGCCGTCGGGCTCAGGGGTTTTTGAAAACGGGCGCCGCCACGTTTTTAAATGCGTTTAAAAACGAGTGTTCCATTGGTGCCGCCAAAACCAAAGTTGTTTTTGACGGCCACGTCAATTTTCACGTCGCGCGCGGTGTTGGCGCAATAGTCCAGGTCACACTCTGGATCCTGGTTGAAGATGTTGATGGTGGGCGGAATTTTTTGGTGGTGCAACGCCAATACCGTGAACACCGATTCAATGCCGCCCGCGCCGCCCAACAGGTGGCCTGTCATCGACTTGGTCGAGCTGACCACCAGCTTTTTGGAATGGTCGCCAAAGGCCAGTTTGAGTGCGTTGGTTTCGTTCACGTCACCCAATGGGGTCGAGGTGCCGTGCGCATTCACGTACTGCACTTCATCCGCATTGACGCCCGCGTTTTTGAGCGCCAAGGCCACCGACCGGCGCGGCCCGTCCACACTGGGCGCCGTCACGTGGAAGGCGTCGCTGCTCATGCCAAAGCCGGTCAACTCGGCGTAAATTTTGGCCCCCCGGGCCTTGGCATGTTCGTACTCTTCAAGCACCAGAACGCCAGCACCTTCACCCAGCACAAAACCATCGCGGTCTTTGTCCCAGGGCCGTGACGCCGTCTTGGGGTCGTCGTTGCGCGTGCTCAAGGCACGGGGCGCGGTGAAACTGGCAATACCCAGTTGCGACACGGTGGACTCGGCTCCGCCCGTGACCATCACGTCCGCATCGCCGTATTCGATCATGCGGGCCGACAGGCCAATGGCGTGCAAGCCGGTGGTACAGGCCGTCACAACCGCGATGTTGGGTCCCTTGAAACCGAATTTGATCGACACATGGCCTGAAATCATGTTGATGATGGTGGCCGACACAAAAAATGGCGACACCCGGCGCGGGCCGCGGTTCACCAGTTCATCGCGCATTTGTTCGATCAGCGGCTCGCCGCCAATGCCGGAACCAATATTGCAACCGATGCGGCAGGCCTCTTCTTCGCCCAGGGCCGCACCTGTCAACAAACCCGCATCCTGAACCGCCTGGCAGGCCGCAGCGAGGCCCAGATGCATGAAGCGGTCCATGTGCCGGGCTTCTTTGTCGGACACGTAGTCCGTCACAGTGAAGCCCTTGACCTCACCGGAAAACTGGCATGCGTAGCCGCTCGCATCAAAGGCCTTGGTGTAATCAATACCAGATTGGCCCGCCAGCAACGCCGCCCACGAATCGGCGACGTTGTTGCCGACCGGGCTGACGCAGCCCAAGCCCGTGACGACGACGCGGCGACGGGTCATGAGTTACGCCTTTTGATGGTTCGTCGCGTAGTCCACGGCGTTTTGCACCGTGGTGATTTTTTCGGCATCTTCATCTGGAATTTCAATGCCAAATTCATCTTCCAGGGCCATCACCAGCTCGACCGTGTCGAGCGAGTCCGCGCCAAGATCAGCCACGAAGGCTTTTTCATTGGTGACCTGTGACTCTTCAACACCGAGTTGCTCGGCAATGATTTTTTTAACGCGTACTTCGATATCGCTCATGAGATCCCTCAAAGGCTTGTAAAAGAATCCGCAATTCTAGCCGCGCCACGGGGTATTTCCCGGGTTTGGCTGCTGGGCGGATTGGCCAGCTTGATTCATGACAAATACATGCCGCCGTTCACGTGCAGTTCCTGCCCGGTGATGTAAGCCGCCAGCGGTGACGCCAGAAAGGCCACCAAATGCGCAACGTCAGCGGGTTTGCCCAAATGGCCCAGAGGAATTTGAGCCAGCAGGGCTTTTTGTTGCTCTTGCGCCAGGGCGGCCGTCATGTCGGTTTCAATAAAGCCTGGTGCGATGCAGTTGACGGTGATGTTGCGCGAGCCCAGTTCTCGGGCCAGCGCCCGCGTCATGCCCGCCACGCCGGCCTTGGCTGCCGCGTAATTGGCCTGGCCAGGGTTGCCTAGCGCCCCCACCACTGAGGTGATGTTGATGATGCGGCCATAACGCTGCTTCATCATGGTGCGCATCACCGCGCGGCTGGTGCGGAACACGGCTTTCAGATTGGTGTCCAGGACGGCGTCCCACTCGTCGTCTTTCATGCGCATGGACAGGTTGTCGCGCGTGATGCCGGCGTTGTTGACCAGCACATGCAGACCGCCGTGTTCTTTGGTGAGGGCGTCCACCAGCGCTTGGGTTGCTGCAGCGTCGTTGACGTTCAGGCTTTTGCCTGAACAACCCGCAAAACCAGCCAGGGCTGCAGTTATTTTGAGTGCGCCGTCATCGCTGGTGGCGGTGCCAATCACCTTCAGGCCCTTGCGGCTGAGCTCCAGCGCAATGCTTGCGCCAATGCCGCGCGAAGCGCCAGTGACCAGGGCCACTTGCCCCTCAAACTGAAGTTCGCTCATGCCGCCTCGCCTGACAAAAATTGATGTGCGGCCGCCAGGCTGGCCGGGTCAAACAGTGGCAAGCCAGCCATGTCGGCGTCAATGCGCTTCACCAGGCCGGCCAGCACCTTGCCGGGGCCACATTCCACCACCGTGGCAATGCCGTGCGCCTTGATGGCCTGCACGCACTCGACCCAGCGCACCGGGCCAAACGCCTGGCGGTAGAGGGCGTCTCGAATGCGGTCGGCGTCGACCTCAACGGCCACGTCAATGTTGTTGACCAGCGCCATCCGTGGCGTAGCAAATTCAATGGATTCGAGTTTTTCGCGAAGTTTGTCAGCTGCGGGCTGCATCAGGCTGGAGTGGAAGGGCGCCGACACAGGCAGGGGCAAGGCCCGTTTGGCGCCGTTCGCCTTGAGCACTTCACACGCTTTTTCAACCGCCGCTTTGCTGCCGGCGATCACAGTTTGCGTGGGGTCGTTGAAATTGACGGCTTGCACCACTTCAAGCGCATTTGAACCACCCAATGCTTGGAATGTTCCCGTCACAGCTTCACAGTTAGCTATAACTTGTGAAGCATCCATGCCGAGGATGGCGGCCATCGCGCCCACCCTCACGGGCACGGCCTGCTGCATAGCCTGGGCCCGAAAGCGCACCAGGGGCGTGGCCTGCGAGAGCGTCAAGACCCCTGCTGCGACCATGGCCGAATATTCGCCCAGCGAATGCCCGGCGACGGCATTGGGCACCACGCCAAACTCCGACATCCAGACCCGGTAGGCCGCCACGGCCGCGACCAGCATCACCGGCTGGGTGTTGGTGGTCAACGCCAAGGCTTCTTTGGGGCCGTTCTTGATGAGCTGGCCCATGTCTTCGCCCAGAGCGTCCGAAGCTTCTTGCAGGGCCTCGGCCACCACCGGGTGGTCGCCCCAAGCGTCGAGCATGCCAACGGACTGCGAACCCTGGCCGGGGAATACAAAAGCGAACGGTTTCATTGTCTCAACAGGGTCAAAATGGGCTGAAATTCAATCTGCATGGGGAAATGTGCTCTAAGTCCCTGTCGGCGCTGCATAGTTTGTTATAAATTAAGGAGCACTGCGCCCCAAGTGAAACCGCCGCCCACACCTTCAAGCAGCAAAGTTTGGCCGGGTTTGATCTGGCCGTTACGCACCCCGGCGTCCAGCGCCAGCGGGATCGACGCCGCCGAGGTATTGCCATGCTGATCGACTGTGACGATCACTTTGTCCATCGGCAGCTTCAGCTTTTTGGCAGTGCTTTGGATGATGCGGACATTGGCCTGGTGGGGAATCAGCCAATCGATGTCGGCCTCGGTCTTGCCGGCTTTGGCCAGCGTGGCTCGTGCGGCTTGCTCCAGCACGCCCACCGCCAGCTTAAAGACGGCCTGGCCGTCCATTTTCAGCACGGGGTCACCCAGCACCTGGCCGCCCGACACCGTGCCTGGCACACACAAGATGCCGACATGTTTGCCATCGGCGTGCAAGTCGCTGGCCAAAATGCCGGGGGTGTCAGACGCCTCCAGCACCACGGCACCGGCCCCATCACCAAACAGCACGCAGGTGGTGCGGTCTTTGAAGTCGAGAATGCGCGAGAACACCTCGGCGCCCACCACCAGCGCCTTGCGGGCTGCGCCGGTCTTGATCATCGAGTCGGCAATCGCCAGCGCGTAGACAAAACCGCTGCACACGGCCTGCACGTCAAATGCGGCGCCGCCATTGGCACCGAGCTTGTTTTGCAAGATACAAGCGGTTGAGGGGAACACCATGTCGGGCGTGGAGGTCGCCACAATGATGAGGTCGATGTCTTGGGGCAGGACGTTCGCCGCCGCCAGCGCTTTTTTGGCGGCTTCCAGCCCCAAATCGCTGCTGCACACGTCTGGTGCCGCAAAGTGGCGGGCGCGGATGCCGGTGCGCTCGACGATCCAGTCATCAGAAGACTCGACACCCTGGGTGGCAAGCTCGGCCACAAGCTCAGTGTTGCTCAGGCGGCGCGGCGGCAAATAACTGCCAGTGCCAGTGATGCGCGAATAGTGACTCATTGAAGTGCGGCAAATACCGAATCCACACCTTTTGCCTCAGATGGCGGGATATCCGCACGGGTCAACAAGGGGGCGGCGCGGGCCATACGGGTCTGGATACGGTCAAGTAAGTTGTGACGAGCCGCATCATACGCCCGGGCCAGGGCGTGCTCGAAGGCAATGGCGTCAGCCGAGCCATGGCTCTTGAAAACCAGGCCCCGCAAGCCCAGCAACGGCCCGCCGTTGTAACGGCGATGGTCAACCCGCTGCTTCAGCGCCATCAAGACTGGGTAAGAAATCAGGGCCGCGATTTTGGTCAGGATATTGCGCGAAAACTCGCGCTTCAAAATCTCGTTGATCATGGTGGCCAGGCCTTCCATGGTCTTCAAGGCCACATTGCCGACAAAACCATCACAGACCACAATGTCCGCCGTGCCCTTGAAAATGTCATTGCCTTCGACATTGCCATAAAAACAGATGTCGCCGGAATCACCTGCTGCACGCAGCAACTGGCCGGCCTTTTTGATGGTTTCAGTGCCTTTGATGGCCTCTTCACCGATATTGAGCAGCCCCACCGTGGGTGCGACGTTGCCGCTGAGCACCGACACCAAGGCAGACCCCAAAACGGCAAACTGCAACAGGTGCTCAGCCGAACAATCGACGTTGGCCCCCATGTCCAGCACCGTGGTGGCGCCGCCTTTGGCATTGGGGATTTGCGCTGCGATGGCCGGGCGCTCGATGCCTTCCACCGTTTTGAGCAGGTAACGCGAGATGGCCATCAAGGCACCGGTATTGCCGGCCGACACAGCCGCCGCGGCCGTGCCGTTTTTGACCTGCTGCACCGCCACTCGCATGGACGAGTCTTTTTTGCGGCGCAGTGCCACTTCAATGGGGTCGTCCATGCCGACCACTTCGGTGGCTTCGACGAGGGTGGCGCGTGGGTGTGAAAACGCTGCAAGGCTTTGCGGCAAGCCCACCAGAATCAAACGGGCCTCTTCGTGGTTTTGCAAAAAGGCTTTGCAGGCCACCAGGGTGACGCTCGGACCGTGGTCGCCGCCCATGCAGTCAACGGCAATCGTGGTCATGCGGGACAGAGAATCGGGCACAAAATCAGGCGAAGTTTAAAAAGCAAAAGCCCGAGGCTACCAGAACGATAGCCACGGGCCTTGATTTTAAAAAGCTAGGTCAGGCCGGTTCAGGCTTCAGACTTGGACTTGAGCACCTTGCGCCCACGGTAAAAACCGGTAGGGCTGATGTGGTGGCGCAGATGGGTTTCACCGGTGGTGGTTTCCACGGCGATGCCAGGCACCACCAGGGCATTGTGTGAACGATGCATACCGCGCTTGGACGGTGATTTTTTGTTTTGCTGGACAGCCATGATCCGCTTCCTTGGGTTTGACGTGCAGCACAGCAGTTTGCCAGGCGCACAAAAGGTTAAAAGGGTTTAATCGTTTTGCCCAAAATAATTTGAGCGAAGCCTTGGATTATAGCGTAGAACGGTGATTTAATTGATTTTTCAGCAGTCCCCCCAACTCCGTGGTGCCCAGCCCGAACCACCCTATCCCAAGGAGATTCCCATGATCAAAGTCAGCGTGATGTACCCCAACACCCCCGGCGCCCGTTTTGACCACACCTATTACCGCGACAAACACATGCCCCTGCTCAAGGCCCGCATGGGCGACAGCTGCAAGTCTTACACCGTGGACAAAGGCTTGGCCGGCGGCGCACCCGGCGCACCGGCTACCTACGTGGGCATGTGCCACATATTCGCGGACTCCGTCGAGTCCTTCCAGAAGGGATTTGGCCCCCACGCCAAAGAAATCACGGCCGACATCCCCAACTACACCGACATCGCGCCGGTCATGCAGATCAGCGAAGTGGTGGTGGGGTAATTGACCGACAGTCCGCGCAATTCATCCACCCATGTCGTGGCATTGGGAACGTCTTTCCACGCTACGGCACCTCTGCGCGTCAGGCGCGTCAGTGCTTCTTCATCTACGGTAGACGCGTGTTCCACAAACTCGACCAGCCGGGCGTTGCGCAGCTCCCGCGTCAACACGTTGTACTCGGCCTTGATGCGCAGCATGGCCAGCTTGTA
Organism: Burkholderiales bacterium; assembly: GCA_025360385.1. Lineage (GTDB taxonomy): Bacteria > Pseudomonadota > Gammaproteobacteria > Burkholderiales > Burkholderiaceae_C > JANYCG01. The sequence continues at coordinate 20,540 of JANYCG010000293.1, forward strand.
CAGGCGGTTCACCGTGTCATTGCGCAAGACATCGCGTTCGGTCGTGACCTTCAGCGTGCGGCCATCGGGTAACTTGATGTGCGCATTGGCTTTGGTCACGCCGCCGAGGTCCTAGATTTCCCCGCGGACGTAACGCTCCACCAGCACCCATTGGTCAGGGTCATCTGCGTGATAGTCCGATTCGGCATTGATCTCAATCGACCTGCCCAAAAAAGGAGCCGATATGCGGTAGGCCAATTGCTTGGCTTGACGCGCGGCTTTCTGCCAGCGCTCCATCACCTCGCGCCGCTTGGCATCCAGGTTGTCCAACAGTTCCCCACCCACCAAAGCCTGTAAATCACGAAACAAATTGGGGGCAGACAGCACAGGTTCCGTCTCAATAGCCAGCGAGCCCTTGCGCACTGCAACCTCCAGTGTGCTGGTGTCCACATCCTTGCCTTCACCCCGCAAAAAGGCGCCGACGTCGGATAAGAAACCTGCCAAGTCGCCCAGGCGCACACGGTCTGGCATGGCTTCAAAGCCAGCCGTGTGGTCTATCCGTGCGATGGTGATGCGTTGGGCGTCCACGGATCAAATCATTTTAGTCATCTAGTGCCAAGGCGGCTATTTGTGGCTTGTACCACCCCACACCCGGTCAATCGCGGCCTTGACCTTGGCTTCCATGCGGCGGATGAGTTCGCGGTTGGCAGCGACCAGCGCCTGCTCGGCTTCGGACTCACGTCAACAACGCCGCCGGTATCACGAGCAAAAGCTCGGATTCATCCACCAGCCTATAGCTAGGCCGCACGCCAGCCAGCCTTTCGGAGTTGTCCAGAATGATCTGCACACCCTCTCCGCGCTTATCCATCATGGCACCGCGACCAGAGAACCCTCTGTCCTGGTCGGGAACGCCACATTTTGCGAGGAGACTAGTGATTTCCTCATTTCTGGCAGCCTGCCGATAAGGCAAGCTATCAACAGTCATGGTGTTCGGAATCGAGCCAGGCGAATACAGTTCCAGGCGATCAGAAAACAGACGCAAACGAATCTTGGCACCATGAATGGCGTAGTCACGGTGCGCCACTGCGTTTACCAAGGCCTCAAACAATGCCGTCAAATCAAACTGCGCCAGGTCATGGCGGCCCTCGCTTTTACTGGCCGCAACGCGCATATTTTTTTTAACAAACTGACAAGCCGCCAAAACTTGCTGGTCAAGTGGCCCAGAAATATCTTGCGCGTCAATTTGATAGGCCAGATCACCCTGTGGCATCACTTCCGTCCCCCGATAGGCAACGGCCTGAATGAACGCATTGGGAAGCCAGCGGCGCGGGTCCTGGCTTGCCATCAAGACACCGGCCACTGTTGGGCGCAACACACCGTCCGTATCCAGTCGCGCCATTGCCAACTTGTCCAACAACACTTCACGGCTGTCATTCACACGGGGGCTGGCAAAACGCTGACAAAGTTCTGTTTGCAAGTCGTCAAGCGTGGAGCCGGGCACAAATTGCTCGTCAAAGCGGATGATTCGCGCCTGACTACGCTGCTGGAACATTCGGGCGAGATAGTCCGGTGCCATTTCCCGCTTGGCGCTGCCAATCCGGTGAAGATATCCCCCTGGGCTTTTGTGAATAAACAGGCTGCGTGGTACGTCAATCTTGATCACTGGCAGCATCTCACCCGTACTTGAAGGAAGACGCAAACGTTCGATTATCGGAGCCAAAGCGGGGGTGACGCTGGAAACACACAGCTCACGAACAAAGTCCTCCAACACATCCAGTCGATCAAGTGCAACCCCCAAAACCTCCCGGCTGTCGTCTACCCCGAGTACGCACACGCCACCATGGCTGTTGGCAAATGCAGCCAGTTCATTGGCCAGCGAATCCCGATGCGGACTGGTAACCCGGTTGCCCGCAAAACGGACTTCCTTCAATTCAAGAAAAGTGTCTTCACCCAGACGAATTTTTTCCATCAGGTCAACTGGGTTATCAAACATGTTTAGTCTCTACTTCCAAGGCGTTGGTAGCGTCTCTCAAAGGCATCTTTGCCACCTTCCATAATTTTGCAAATCTCATCACGCATGGCTTTGTTTTGCAGTGACCCAAATTGACTGACAAAACACTGATGGTTGAAGTCAAGCGCGTAAATCAACTCTGCATCGCCATTGACCACGATGTTGGGGTTATGGGTCACGATGATGAGCTGACGGAGCTGTTTGTTCGCACGAATTTGCTGAACCACCAAATCGTAGATCAGATGGTTGTCCAGATCATCCTCAGGCTGATCCAACACCAAGGGCTCATTGCCATGCGCCAGTAAAAACGCCAACATCGCCGCAGCCCGTTGGCCCGCTGACGCTTGACCAATCGACTGAAAATCCTGACCATCACCCTTGCGGCTGTACTCCACCTCCAAGCCGTCTTCAGGCGACCAGCACAGGATGTGGTCAATCAGTTCAGGGTGTTTTTCTGCCTCTGCGGCCAAGAACTTGCTGAACCTGCTACCCAAATCGACAGAGCCACGGCAGGCAGAGACCAATCGAGTTTGCACCCGCTTCAAACCATTTTCGAATTCTGGCGTAGCGGGCTGCCCAAGCGAATCGGTCAAGTCTGGGTTTAGCAGTAAATCGGCAATCAGGCCCTTGCCAGCTATACCAGCCTGCGCCTCAACATAAATGTCATCCTTGAACTTGTCTGGGGCGCCCAACACATCACGCAGTGAACGCTCAATCACCAGCGCGTCCCGGCTGTAAGGCACCAATCTCATTCGGACAAAGCGATTTTCAAGCAGCGTTTGTTGCAAGAAGTTCTTGCGCACTTCGCTAACACCACGGCGCGCTAGCCAGACCTGTTCCTGTTGAGCCTTGGCCTGCTGCTTCAAATCCTCTAACTGCTTCTGCAATGCATCTAGCCGCTTTGACTCGATATCCAGGCGCTGTCGCTCCTGTACAAGACGGCCGTACTCACTCGGGTCACTCACCCCTTGGGCCAGCAAATCCGCTTTCAACGCGTCATACGCGGCCTTTGCAAGGTCAATCTGCTTTTGCCAGTCACTTTGTAACAACTGAGTCCGAAGCGCCGAACCCTTACTCCCCAAAATCTCGGCTGCTGCTTCAAGTTGTGTTTTGGCCAGCGCAATGGCTCCGGCCAATTGCGCCACAAACGCCACGGCTTGGGCATCTGCTACCGCATCAAAGAGCGCATCAGGCACATCTTCTGCCTCCAAATTTACGGCCACGGCGCGAAGGTTGACGACCATGTCGGTGGCCGCATCAAATTGCCTCTCCAACTCACGCGACTGCCGGCTGGTGCGCTGATAGGCTTTGAGCACATCAGCAGGGTGCGCGGACTCAAAGCGCGCCAGCTTGCGCTGCACGTCCGCCAAACTGAGGTTCAACGCATCGCGGCCTTGTAGTTTGCCCCCGAGCTCCCGCAGCTTGGCGCTTGTGGCGAGAAACGCGCGCTTTGCCTCTGCGAGCGTTGCCTGTGCGCCTTGTGTGTGCGCCGCTTCGTCAATAACCTGTATCAAGGCCTGTTGGCTTTCACCAGCCAGCGCCGATATCTGCCCCTGGCTAAACAGCCGCACTGGGAAGCGTTGCTCCGTCACAGCTTGGCTGGCAGAGGCATTCCACTGCCCCAAGGCATCTTGCGACTCCTCGACCACTGGGCCTTGACCATCTTGACACCAAGTTAGACGATGGCGAACGCCATCGCGGCTCAGTATCACGGCGATACGTGTATTTGTCAGCAAGCCACCCGGCTCACTGTGTGTGCGTGAAACCTTGTTAAAGCGCACAAAGGTTTCCCCAGCTTCGCTGCCCACATCAAGCTCTCTCTCCCTGCGATACGCCAGGCGCAGCGCATGAACGATGGTGGACTTGCCAGTGCCCCGCCCTCCAATCACAGCATTGAAGTAGGGGTTGAACTTCAGCACTGCGGGTTGTGAGTTGCGCCCCATAAAGTGCGCATCGACCACCTCCACGCTTTCAATAAAGTGCTCAGGCCGATTGAATGGTGAAAACGCGTCTGCGACATCGCTGCGCCGCACCGATACATCTTGCCCATCCAGCAAAGACAAACGCAAGCCCTCCAGTGAAGGCTCAGCCATTTTGATCCAGGTGTACCGGGAACCCGGTACGTTTACGCCTTGAAAGCTATGGCAATCCGAACCAATGACCTCAGACCATTTCAAATTGGCCAGCGTGTAAGCCGTGGGTTTGGCAGCCATTGGATCAACCACCTCCATCGCAAGAATGCCCGGGTTATCCAATATTTGCTTCAGCGTAGGGTGGTCAATCGCCGCCTTGCGGGAACCCACGGCCGCGGGGTGAAGCAAGCCTTTGCTCATATCTGCATGTGCCGGAATGGGCAAGCCACCCGCATCCAGAACGGCCTGCACCACCTCTGCCGCTGCCATGCGGGTCACGCCGTCGCTATCGCCCTTGGTGCAGGCGTAGTCAACACGACCCAGCAGCGTGTCGATGTCACTCCCGCTCGCCGTTACATCAAAAATAGCCAGCAAGTGAAAGCCACCATTCACCGAGATTTCAACGCCCGGGAAAATATGCAGCTCCCGAAAACCCGCAGACTGCCGAGTTTTCATGGCTGCATAAGCCGCCTTCAATCTATCGACCCATGCGCCGCTGTTGTGGTCAGTCACCGCGACGCAATCAATGCCGGCGGCCATGTACTTCAGCAACCAGGTTTCGGGTGTCAATTCATTGGGGGTGCCGATGGCGTGCTGCCAGGCACTCGTGTCCTTGGACGCCGGGGTGTGGGTGTGGAAGTCAAACTTCCACCAACGGGCACCCGGATAAGACCAGCTATTGCTCATTTCAGTTAGCTCCATTTCCCCATATCCGATCAATAGAAGTTTTGATTTTCGCCTCAAAGCGGCGGATGAGTTCGCGGTTGGCGGCGACCAGGGCCTGTTCGGCTTCGATCTCGGCGACGATGGCGCGATTTGGGAGGAAATCAGGGCACCAGCCGAGTCTGCCCGTTCTCGAACCAGGCAGCATCAAATCCATCACGTAGTAAGACCACCTTGGTGGGGGCTAATCCCCCATCACGGGCGCGATCCAGATACTTGGCAAGCGTGCTGGCATCTTCGCTGAGCAAATGGCTGATGGATTCGCAGTCACACTGGGCCAGGAGTTTGAAGTCATCTTTGACCCGCACCCGGTCATCTTCCGGGTCACGCGTCATCTGCCGGATGATCAACCCACAACGCATGGCGTGGTCTACATTGAATGGCAGCACTACAAAATTGCGCAGGGGCAAATCGTTGATGGCCTGCCTCACCTGAAACTCCGAAATCACAATCGTGGACAAGTACATGGACACCTGCCGACGTGCGCATTCCCTGTAATACGCCACGGCGGTTGCGTGATGGGCACGTGCCCGATCGCTCAGACTGATCAAAAAACTGGTGTCCAGCAGAACACTGTTCACAGCTTGTCCCCGCGCAATTCATCCACCCATGTCGTGGCATTGGGAACGTCTTTCCACGCCACGGCACCTCTGCGCGTCAGGCGTGAAAGCGCCTCTTCATCAACCGCTGATGCATGTTCCACAAACTCGACCAGCCGGGCGTTGCGCAGCTCCCGCGTCAACACGTTGTACTCGGCCTTGATGCGCAGCATGGCCAGCTTGTACAGGCGGTTCACCGTGTCATTGCGCAAGACATCGCGTTCGGTGGTGACCTTCAGCGTGCGGCCATCGGGTAACTTGATGTGCGCATTGGCTTTGGTCACGCCGCCCAGATCCTGGATTTCCCCGCGAATGTAACGCTCCACCAGAACCCATTGGTCAGCGTCATCCGCGTGGTAATCCGATTCGGAATTGATCTGAATGGGACGATCCAAAAAAGGAGCCGATATGCGATAGGCCACCTGTTTGGTTTGGCGCGCCGCCTTTTGCCAGCGCTCCATCACCTCGCGGCGCTTGGCATCCAGGTTGTCCAACAGTTCCCCAGCCGCCAAAGCCCGCAAATCACGAAACAAATTGGGTGCCGACAGCACAGGTGTCGTCTCAATAGCCAGCGAGCCCTTGCGCACTGCAACCTCCAGCGTGTTGGTGTCGACTTCCCTGTCCTCACCACGCAAAAAAGTAGTGACATCTGAAGAAAAACTCGCCAGATCACCCAGGCGGACACGACCCGGCGTGGCTTCAAAGCCAGCCGTGTGGTCTATGAGTGCGATGGTGATGCTTTGGGCGTTCATGATTCAAACTATTTTAGTCACCAAAGGCTACTGCGGCCAGCAATCAATTGCTATCGCCTGTACCACCCCACACCCGGTCAATGGCGGCTTTGACCTTGGCTTCCATGCGGCGGATGAGTTCGCGGTTGGCAGCGACCAGGGCTTGCTCGGCTTCGATCTCGGCGACGATGGCG